>JAQBQL010000077.1 GCA_028287035.1 Labilithrix sp.
GTGAAGATGTACGTCTGCGGTCTGACGACCTACGACCTCGCGCACGCGGGTCACGCCAGGACCAACACGACGTTCGACGTCCTGTCGCGATTCCTCCGCGCGCGCGGCTTCGAGGTGACGTACTGCCGCAACGTCACCGACGTGAACGACAACATCGTCAAGCGCGCGAAGGAGAACGGCGAGGACCCGCTCGCCCTCTCGAAGCGCATGAGCGATCAGGCCGATCGCGACCTCGCCGCCATCGGCTGCATGAAGCCCGAGATCGAGCCGCGCGTGTCGACGAGCATGGACGACATCATCGCGTTCATCGAGAAGCTCATCGCGAAGGATCACGCCTACGTCGCGGACACTCCCGACGGCAAGGACGTGTACTTCGCGGTCCGCAGCTTCCCCGAGTACGGCAAGCTGTCGCGACGCAATCTCGACGAGCTCCGTGTCGGCGCGAGCGAGCGCCTCGCCGAAGGCGCCAACGACGTGAAGCGCGATCCGCTCGACTTCGCGCTGTGGAAGGCGGCGGGCACCGAGCCGTTCGGGTTCGAGAGCCCGTGGGGCAAGGGCAGCCCCGGCTGGCACATCGAGTGCTCCGCGATTGCGAGCCGTCACCTCGTGGATCACCTCGACATCCACGCGGGCGGCATGGACCTCGTCTTCCCCCATCACGAGAACGAGATCGCGCAGAGCGAGTCGCTCACGGGAGCGCCATTTTCTAGGGTCTGGATGCACGGCGGCTTCCTCGAGATCGACAAGGAGAAGATGAGCAAGTCGCTCGGAAACTTCGTGACGATCAAGGACCTGCTCGAGCGGAACGACGCCGAGGGCTACCGCTACTACGTGCTCGGCACGCACTACCGCGGCCCGCTCTCCTTCGACATCGACAAGCGCGAGGACGGGCGCGTCGTGTTCCCGGGCGTGGACGAGGCCGAGCGCCGGATGGACTACCTCTACACGACGCGCGACGCGCTCGTGGCGGCCGCCGCCGGCGCCGAGGCGGCGGACTCGAACATCCTCCAGGGCCAGGCGAAGGTCATCGACGAGGCGCGCGAGGCGGTGCTCGTCGCGCTCGACAAGGACCTCAACACGCCCCAGGCGCTCTCGGTGATCGCCGAGCTCGGCAAGGCGGCGAACGAGGTGATCATGCAGGTCCCCAAGATGAAGAAGGACCTCGCGAAGTCGGAGGCGCTCCGCGGCCTCGCCGCGAAGGCGCTCCGCGCGATGGACGCCGCCTGCGCCCCGCTCGGCCTCATGCAGGCCGACTCGCGGGACTACTGGTCGCGCACGCGTCAGCGGCGCCTCCGTCTGCGCGGCCTCGAGGCGGCGGCGGTCGACGCGAAGATCCGCGCCCGCACCGAGGCGCGCGCCGCGAAGGACTTCGCCCACGCCGACGCCCTGCGCAAGCAGCTCGCCGAGTGGGGCGTCGAGGTGCTCGACGCCGGCGACGGCTCGACGTGGAAGATCGGGATCTGACCGGGGCCTCAGCGAAACGATCGGGGCGACGCCGTGAGGTGCGCCCCCATCATGCGTGACGGAAACCCGGGGAGCCGCTCGATCACGAGATCGACGAACGCACGAACGCGCGCCGAGAGGTGCCGGTGGCTCGGGTACACGAGGTGCACCGTGGTCTCCGGCACCGCCCAGTCGCCGAGGACGCGCACGAGCCGCCCCGTCTCGCGGTCCTCCTGGGTGAGGAACGCCGGCAGGATCGCGATGCCGAGATCGGCGAGCACCGCCCGGTGCACGAGCTCCACCGCGGTGAGCGAGTAGCGGGCGAGGAGCGACACGGCGCGGCTCTGGCCCTCCTTCTCGAAGGTCCACGTCACCGCGCGCGTCGTGCCCATGACCACGCAGGCGTGGCCCACGAGGTCGCGCGGCACCTCCGGCGTGCCGTGCTTCGCGAGGTAGCTCGGCGTTGCGACGCAGCTGCGTTCCCCGATGCCCAGCTTGCGCCCGATGATCTGCGCGTCCATCTGGCCGATGACGTGGATGGCGACGTCGAGCTCCTCCTCGAGCACGTCGAACGGCCGGTCGGCGACGATCATCTCCACCTGGGTCTCCGGAAACGTCGTCATGTACTCGGCGACGATGTCGGCGAGGAAGGCCTGCGCGAAGAGCAGCGGCGAGCCGATGCGCAGCACGCCGCGCGGCGTGTTGTGCGCCGCCGTCACCTCGGCCTCGGCCTCGTCGAGCTCCTGGACGATGCGCTCGACGCGGGCGAAGTAGGCGGTGCCCGAGTCGGTCAGGCGCAGGCTGCGCGTCGTCCGTTCGAGGAGCCGCACCCCGAGCTTGGCCTCGAGCCGTGCGACGCGTTCGCTCACCGTCGACTTCGGCATGCCCAGCGCGTCCGCCGCGCGCGTGAAGCTGCGCTCCCGGGCGACCCGGACGAACACGATGATGTCGTTGAGATCGTTCATGTTCTGACCGGTCGAGCAGGCGATTGTTCGACGCCACGAACATAGTATCCGATTATCCCGGGCGGTTCATCGACCGCGAGAGGCATCAGAAGCACCATGAGCACGGCAGTGATGGCACGAGCGAAGGACGCCGCGGTACCGACGGTGTCGCTGGCGGAGCAGGAGAGCGGCACGGCCGACGCCACGGTCACGCCGGTGGTGCGGAAGAAGCCCAAGGCGAAGCTGGTCTTCGGCGGCATCGCGATCCTGCTCGCGACCGGCGCGACCGTGGTGTGGGCGATGGGTCGTGGCAAGGAGTCCACCGACGACGCGTTCGTCGAGGGGCACGTCGCCACCGTGGCCGCGCGCATCCAGGGACAGGTCGTGAAGGTCGCCGTGAAGGACAACCAGCTCGTCGAGGTCGGCCAGGTGCTCGTCCAGATCGACGACCGTGACGCGAAGGTCCGGATGGTCACGGCCGAGGCCGACCTCATGTCCGCGAAGGCGAACCTGTCGGCGATGGAGACGCAGCTCGCGCTCACCGAGAAGACCGTCGAGGCGAACCTCCGTCAGGCCAAGGGCGGCCTCACCACGGCGTCCGCGATGATCGGGTCGTCGAAGGCCGGCATCGATCAGGCAAAGGCCGACGTCGATGCGGCGGAGTCTCGCCGCGCGCTCGCCGAGCTCGATCTGAAGCGCGCCGAGAAGCTGAAGGCGGACGGCGCGATCGCCCAGGCCGAGCTCGACACGCGGAAGGCGGGCTACGACCAGGCCGTGGCCAACGTCGCGCAAGCCAGGGCGCGCGAGCAGAACGCGCAGGTCGGCACGACGAGCGCCGCCGGTTCCGCCGAGAGCGCGCAGGGTCGCCTCGTCGCCGCGCAGGCGGGTCCCGAGCAGATCGAGGCGGCCCGGGCCGCGGTCGCCGTCGCAAAGGCGCGGGTCGCCCAGTCCGAGGCCGCGCTCGATCAGGCGAAGCTGAACCTCTCGTACACCGAGGTGAAGGCGCAGGTCCGCGGCGTGGTCTCGCGGCGCAGCGTCGAGGTCGGTCAGACGGTCGACCCGTCGCGGCCGCTGATGGCGATCAGCGCGCTCGACGATCTGTGGGTCGTCGCCAACTACAAGGAAGACCAGATCGCCGACATCAAGGAGGGTGAGAGCGCCTCGGTGAAGATCGACGCGTTCCCCGGCCGCGTCTTCAAGGGCCACGTCGACAGCGTGCAGGCCGGCTCCGGCGCGCGCTTCTCCCTGCTCCCGCCCGACAACGCGTCCGGAAACTTCACGAAGGTCGTGCAGCGCGTGCCGGTGCTCGTGCGCATCGACGACAAGCCCGCCGACATCGCCCTCCGCCCCGGCCTCTCCACGTACGTCACCATCACGACCGGGCACTGAGCCATGGGCGGCACCGTCACGGGCAACAAGGCGGGCATCACGTTCGTCGTGATGATCGCGGCGCTCATGGCGCTCGTCGACATCACGATCGTCAACGTCGCGCTGAACGACATCCGCGCGAGCTTCGGGACGCCCATCGACCAGATCGGGTGGGTGTCGACGGGCTACATGATGGCGAACATCGTCATCATCCCGATGACCGGCTGGTTCCAGCGACGCTTCGGCTTCCGGCGCTACCTCACCTTCTCGATCATCCTCTTCACGTCGGCGAGCGTCCTCTGCGGCGTGTCGTGGAGCCTTCCCTCGCTCGTCGCCTTCCGTGCCCTCCAGGGGCTCGGCGGCGGCGCCATCATCCCGACCGCGCAGACCATCCTCTTCGCCCGGTACCCGAAGGAGCAGCACGGCATGGCCGGCGGCCTCTTCGGCCTCGGCGCGGTCACCGGCCCGCTGCTCGGCCCGACCATCGGCGGCTACCTCATCGACTGGTCGACCTGGCACTGGTGCTTCCTCGTCAACGTGCCGCTCGGCGTGCTGGCCGCGCTCGGCGCGATGCGCTTCATCGAGGAGCCGGGCTTCGTCCCGTCACGTCAGCCCATCGACAAGTGGGGCATCGCGCTCCTGGCGGTCGGCATGGCGTCGCTCCAGTACGTGCTCGAGGAGGGCAATCGCGAGAGCTGGCTCGAGAGCCGCACCATCGTGCTGCTGGCGGCGGTCGCGATCACCTCGCTCATCACGTTCATCGTTCACCAGCTCGAGACGCCGCACCCCATCGTCGACCTGAAGGTGTTCAAGAACATCACCTACGCGGGCGGCACGGGGATCAACCTGATGATGGGCCTCGCGCTCTTCTCCGGGAACTTCCTGTTCGCGCTCTTCTGCGGCTCGGTCCTGCACTATGCGGCGCTCGATATCGGCAAGGTGTTCCTCGTGTCGGGCGCCTTCCAGATCGTGCTGATGCCGCTCGTCGGCCGCTTCGGTGGGCGCTTCGATCAGCGGGTGCTGCTCGCCATCGGCATCGTCGGTGTCGCGCTCAGCCTCTACATGAACGCCCACCTCACCGAGCGTTCCGGCTTCGGCGATCTCGTGGAGTCGATGTTCGTGCGATCGGTGTCACTCGCCTTCGTGTTCATCCCGATCAGCGTGATCGCGCTCTCCGACATCCCGGCCGCGCAGCGCGGCAACGCCACGGGCCTCTTCAACCTGACGCGCGAGCTCGGCGGGTCGATCGGCACGGCGTGGATGGGCCTCGTGCTCGACAACCAGACGAAGATCCACTCGTCGTATCTGTCCGAGTACGTGACGCCGTACAACCCGCTCACGCAGGAGGTCTACGGCGCCGTCCAGGGCTCGCTCGCGACGCAGACGACGGCCCCGGGCCTCGTGCCGGAGACGATGCTCGCGATGAAGGTGCGCCTCCAGGCCCTCGTCCTCTCGTTCCAGGACGGGTTCATGGAGGCGACCTTCGTGTTCCTCACCGCGCTCTTCCTGGTCCTGCTCCTGAAGAAGCCGAAGCCCGGCGTGAGCGCGGCGGGCGCTCACTAGATCCGCCGCGGCTCAGTGCTTGCCGTACTCGAGCGCGACGCCCTTCCGCTGCGCGTAGATGTACGCCTCCATGGCCTTGAGCCGCGGGTCGTCGTCGGCGAGCGGCTTTCCGCGGACCGGGTTCTCGATGCACCAGTTGATCATGTCGCGCAGCATCGCGACCTTCCCGAGCTGCACCTGGTACTTCGGATACGTCTCGGGATGGGTGTTCGCGGCGTTCGGATGGCACATGTCGCACGACACCGCGATGGTGCCGCCCATCGCCTTCGCGTCGTGGAAGATGGCGTTGCCCTTGTCGACGAACGCCTGCGTCGAGGCGCGCCACAGCTGCTCGTCGCGCGTCGTGAAGGCGCCGTAGGTGTGGCCCTCCTGGAGCTTCGCGCCCGGCGCGGGCAGCGTGGTGCCGGCCGGCGCCGGGGCCGCCTGCGGGTTGGGTGCCGGCACCTTGTTCTGGGCGACGAGCTTCGTCTCCTGGTCCCAGCTCGCGCCGAGGCCGGGGTTCTTCTTCTTCCACTGGTTCATGAGATCGTCGGACACGTCACGCGCCTGCTGGGCCGTGAGCGCCTGACCGGGCTTGACGCCCTTCACCTCGGACGAGGTCGTGCCGTCGCACAGGCCGACCACCACGTTGCCGTCCTTCGACGTGGGCACCTGGTGCCGCGAGTCGTCGGCGACGGCGACGCCGCCGATGGCGAGGGCCGCCACCACGAACAGAGAGACGCTGAATTTCTTGCGCATGGGATGAGCCTCAGTACGACGTGAGCTTGGTGGCGGGCGGCACGTCCTTGGCGCCGTTCGACGCGAGGTAGCTCGCGCGGACGGTCACCGGATTGCGGTCCCACAGGTTGTAGATGGAGTCGGCGAGGCCCGCGACGGAGCCGCCGACCTCGAAGCGACCGTCGCCGCAGCCGTCGAAGTTGTCGAACGGGTCGGGCCGGTTCATCTGCACGGTGAGCTTCGGAAGTCCGGTCGGCGCGTAGGGCCACGGCCAGGCGGTCGAGAGCATCCCGTGGAAGGCGATGTTGCCGATGTGGTTCGAGAGGAGCTGGTGCGTGTGGCCGTGGATGACCGTGACGCTCTCGAACTTCGAGAGGATTGCCTGCACCTCGTCGGCGTCCTCGGTCCAGAAGTTCCAGTCGCGGTAGTACTTGTAGAGGGGCGAGTGCGAGAACACGACGAGCGGCGTCTTCGCGTCGATCTTCGCGAGATCGTTCTTCAGCCACTCGCGGCCCTGCGGGCCGACCTCGAAGCGCGACTGCGTTCCGTTGTCGAGACCGGCGACGGTGTTCATGCGCTGCTGGGGCGTCATCTTGCGCGCCGTCCAGAAGTCCTTCTCGTTGACGCTCATGAGCGTCACGAAGTGCACGCCCTTGTGATCGAACGAGTACTGCGGCGCGCCGAAGAGACCCTTCCACACGTCGCCCATGTCGAGGAACCAGTCGTGCTCGCCGACCATCATGCGGACGGGCGCCTTCACGCTCTTCAGGATCTGCGCGCCGAGCTCGAGCTCGTCCTTCGCGCCGAGCTGCGCGAGGTCGCCGCCGAAGAGGACGAAATCGGGCTGCGGGGTGAGCGCGTTCACGTCGTCGACCGCCTTCAGGATCGAGCGCACGAAGCGATCGTTCAGCTTGCGGTTGTAGAGGTGCGTGTCCGAGATGTACGCGAAGCTGAACCGGGGCTTGCCCTCGTCGGCCGACGCGACGTCGACCAGCTGGAACGAGTGCGGGTTGACGATGCCCTTCGATGCCGCGATGCCGGCGCTGATGCCGGCGAGCTTCACGAAGTCACGACGGGAGACCCTGGAGAGCTTCCGGAAGAACGCCTCGCGCTCTTCCATGTGCTTCGTCTCGATGCTCTTGATGCCCATCACTTGCCTCCGTTCGCGACGTCGTAGGTGCCGAACACCCCGTTCGATGCCGGGTTCTTCACCTTGAGATCAGGATCCGGCGCGATGTCGCCGAGATCCCCCTTCGAGCCGTTCGGTCCGTTCGCCGCGACCATGTCGCGCTGCGGGCGCTTGCCCTTCTGCCCCTGCATGCGCGCCATCTCCTGCTTGCCGTACGCGGCGAACTTGTCGCTGGTGAGCGAGCCCATGAACGCGACGAGGTCGTCGACGTCGTTCTCGGACAGGCCGAGCCGCTGCATGCCGCCATCGAGGAAGGGATTGGCGACGCCGCCCTTGTTGTAGTGGTCCATGACGTCCCACAGCGTGTCCATCGAGCCGTCGTGCATGTACGGCGCGGTGATGCCGACGTTGCGGAGCGTCGGGGTCTTGAAGGCGCCGACGTCGTTCGTCTGCTTCGTGACGAGGAAGCGCCCGAGCTCCGAGAACTTCGACTCGATGGCGAGCTCGTCGACCTGCTTCTGGTTGCCCGAGTTGACGACCGCGACGGCCTCGCGCGCGAGCGCCGGGAAGTCCTGCTTGTGCGCGGCGATGCCGATGTTGTGGAACTTCTGGTCGCTGAAGAGCGGCGAGACCGCGTTGCCGGCATGGCACGTGTTGCACCGGCCCTTGCCGTTGAACAGCGCCCAGCCGCGCTTCTCGGCGTCGTTCAGCGCCTTCTCGTCGCCCTGGATGAAGCGGTCGAACGGCGCGGTGCCCGAGTACTGCGTCCGCTCGAACGCGGCGAGGGCCACCGCGAGGTCGTCGAAGGTGACGTCACGGCCGAACACCTGCTTGAAGCTCGCCGCGTACTCCGGGATCTTCTGCACCTTCGCGACGACGTCCGCGTCGGACCTCATGCCCATCTCGATGGGGTTCAGGATCGGCAGCTTCGCCTGCGCCTCGAGGGTCGCGGCGCGGCCGTCCCAGAACTGCGTGGCGCCGAACATCGCGTTCAGGACGGTGGGCGAGTTCCGCTGGCCGCGCTGCTTCTTGATGCCCTCGGCGGTCGTCTTGTGGTCGGTGAAGCCGGTCTTCGGATCGTGGCAGGTCGCGCACGAGACGCTGTCGTCCGCGCTGAGCCGCTTGTCGTTGAACAGCTTGTCGCCGAGCGCGATCTGCGCGGGCGACGGCACGCTCTGGGGCGGGACGGCCATCGCGTAGAGGAGCGGCGAGACGCCGAGCGGAAGATCCTTGGGGACGTGCGCGAGAGACACCTCGCCCTCGGGCGCCTTTTCTCCGGCGCCGCGCTCCGGCGTGAAGAGCGTCGCGCCCGCCGAGGCGGACGGTGCAGCGGCGCCGGCCGAGGCCGGCTTCGGCGTCCGCGCCGGGGGCGCTTCCTCGCACGCGGCGAATGCGAGGAGGCACGCCGCCAGAGGCGCGAGCGCGAGGCGAGCACGGCCCCCGGCGCAGAAAGGGTTCTTCATGGCGCGCAGAATCACGCGAGTCGCGGCGCCGCACCAGTCGATTGTATGTATCGCGCAGTAGGCGTTGCCTATCGCGACGCCGCCCGCGTCGCCGCGCGGTCGAGACTCAGCGGAGACCGCCCTCGGCGATCTCCAGCGCGGCGTTCGCATGGACGCCGCCGAGGTGCAGGTCATCGTCGTCGATGCGCTTCGCCTGGATCATGCGGGGCCTCGCATAGGCGAGCGCCATGACGACGACCCCGATGAGCACGACGCCGAGCAAGGGCATGTACGCCCGCGGGTCCTCGGTAAGCGGATCCCGACGAGCACCGCGACGAACACGGAGACGCTCACGACGAGCGAGATGCGCGCCGAGCGCCAGCGGCCGTCGCACGTCTTGCAGAGCGGCACCGCGAGCTCGGCCCGGTGGGAGGTGAGCGCGATCGCGACGAGGCCGGGCAGCGCGCACAGGAGCACGGAGAGGCGCGCCCACGTCGGCGTCCACGAGAACCGGGCGTGGCGGCGGACGAGCTCGTGATGCGAGCCGCACTTCATGCACACGCCGGGCAGCTCCGCGTCGAGGCTGACGACGAGGAGGTCCTTCTCGATGCGCGCGTAGTACCCGCCGCGCTTCTTGCGGCGCTTCCGGCGCGTGCCGGCGCCCTCGATCTCGGCGCCCGGGTCGTCGACCCCGGGACCCAGCGACGGATCCTCGGGGCTCATGCGGCTCATTCCTTCGATCCCGTCAGTCCGCCGAGATGCCGAGCTTGCGCTCGAGCGCCTCGAGATGCGCGCGCACCTCGGGGTCGGAGCCGCGGAGCGCCTCCACCTTGCGCACCGCGCTCATGACGGTCGTGTGATCGCGGTTACCGAACGCGCGACCGAGCTCGGGGAAGCTGCACTTGAGGCGCTGCTTGCACAGGTACATCGCGACGTGGCGCGCGAAGGCGATGCTCTTGTGGCGGTCCTTCGAGACGAGATCGCTCGTGCGGAGCTTGAAGTGGTGACAGACGACGCGCTGGATGTCGTCGACGCCTGCCTCGCTGGCGCGCGGGCTCGCGGTGAGGGCGAGCTCGGCGCGCGCGAACTCGAGATCGATCTGGCGACCGAGCAGCGAGGACTTCGCGGCGAGGCGGATGAGCGTGCCTTCGAGCTCGCGGACGTTGGAGCGGATGGTCTGGGCGAGGAAGAGCACGACCTCGTCGGCGAGCTCGATCTCCTCGAGCTGCGCCTTCTTGCGCAGGATGGCCACGCGCGTCTCGAGCTCGGGTCCCTGGATGTCGGCGACGAGCCCCCAGGAGAACCGGGAGACGAGGCGCTCCTCCATGCGTTCGAGCTGCTGCGGGTACTTGTCGCTCGTGACGATGATCTGCTTGTCCGCCTGGTGCAGCGCGTTGAACGCGTGGAAGAACTCCTCCTGCGTCTGCGTCTTCGAGGCGAGGAACTGGATGTCGTCGACGAGGAGGAGATCGCAGCGCTCGCGGTAGCGCGCGCGGAACTCGCTCATGCGGCCCTCCTGGAGGGACTGGACGAACTCGTTCACGAACTTCTCGGCGGACACGTAGAGGATGCGCGCAGCCGGCCGCTCGGCGCGGACGCGATGGGCGACGGCGTGCACGAGGTGCGTCTTGCCGAGGCCGGTGCCTCCGCAGAGGAAGAGCGGGTTGTGCCGGGGACCGTTTCCGCCGGCCACGCCCATCGCTGCGGCGTGCGCGAGCTGGTTGGAGGGGCCGACGACGAAGTTCGCGAAGGTGTACTTCGGGTTCAGCCCCTCGATGGGCGCGGGCTTCGCCGCCGAGGCGCCGTGACCGTTGCTCGTGCCGTTCGGGCTCGGGCCGGTCGACTGCGGCGGATGGGACGGACGCGCCGGCATCCGCTGCGAGGTGGGGGCTGCGTCGTCGGTCACCACGTACGAGCGTACGGGGAGCGCGGCCGGACCGTTCCCCGTGCCGCCGAGGGCGACGGGCCGCTCGAGGGCGCCGCCCACGCACCACGCGACCTGGACGCTCCAGCCGGTCTGGCTGCGGAGGAAGTCCACGAGCGTCGGGAGGAAGTGCTGGTCCACCCACTCGCGCACGAACTCGTCGCGTGCACGAAGGCTCACGATGCCGTCGGTCATGCCGTCGTACTGAACACCCGAGAACCATTGCTCGAAGCTCGCGGGGGATTTCGCGCGCGTGAAGGCAACGGCTTCGTTCCAGAGCGTTTCGTGATGCATTCCCATCCGTTCGCAGGCCTTCGCAAGGGTGGTCACACAGGTTTTCCACAGGCTGTGGAAAGGTCATGGGACCTCCCCCGACAGCCGTGCGAGTAACCCACGGGACCGAGAACCGACTCGACAATCAACACGAGCGAGACAAAACCGTGACCACTCCTCAGGAGCGCGGAGCGCAGCGCGCGCCTCTCCCTGGAGCCTCGTGCCTTGGTGACTGTGCAACGTCCCAGAAGCTCCGCCCGAGGCGGACGATCGCCGATCAACGCCCCCGGGTTCCACGCCATGTGAGGACGTGGAGACCCCGGGGCGCTCATCGCCGACCGACCGCTTTCTGGCGGACGGATGGAACTAGCACCCTCTTTTTTGACTCGTCATGTCCATTGTTTCGTTTGCACGTAAGTACCCGGGTCCGCTCGGCTTTATTGGTTGTAAACCGCCTGTGAATTACGTGCTGTGCGCATGCAGCTTCGCACGCGTCGGGTAAGTGCTCGACGCCGTTCCGTTATCGGAGCGTCGCCGCCTCGACACCCCCATGACGCAGCACGAAATCCGGCGTTCTGGGTGTCAAGGGTGCCCGGGCCCTCCCGGCCGTGGGCGCACCCGTCGGCAAGTGTGCGCCGGACCTCGGGATTTCGTACCCCCCCGGGAGTACGGCCGAAAATTGTTCCATTCGGGCCCTGCGGGTTAGGGTGCCCGCGGTGTCCCCCGCCATTCGCCGAGCCCTGATCACTGCCGCGCTCGCGGGCGCGGCGATCGTGCCGCGAACGGCGCACGCCGACCCCTCGTCGACGAGCATCGAGAAGGGCTACGACCTCGGCGAGATCCAGCATCCGCGGGTGATGGCCATGGGCGGCGCGGCCCAGGCGTACGGCGGGTCGACCACGGCTGTGTTCCTGAACCCGGCGAACCTTCCGCTCTTCCGCGTCTACCACCTGGAGGGGCTCGCCACGCTGAGCCCCGAGGCGCGGCGGCAGTCCTACGGCGGTGCGGTCGTCGACTCGAGCACGAGCAGGCTCGCGGGCGGCTTCGGCGGCGAGTGGTCGCAGATGGACCCCGACGGCATCAAGCGGGCGTTCGCCGATCTCCGGCTCGCGGTCGCGTACCCGCTCGGCGACCGGTTCAGCCTCGGCGTCACCGGCCGGTACCTGCGCGTGCAGCAGCGGGTCGCCTCCGGCCCGTTCGGCGGGAGCCTCGCGTCCGACGGCAAGCCCGACGACCCGATGCTCAGCCAGTTCACCTTCGACGCGGGCGCGGCGGTCCAGATCACCGAAGGCTTCCGGTTCGCGGTGAGCGGGCGGAACCTGACCGCCCCCGGGACGTCGCTCATGCCCGTCGCGGTCGCGGGCGGCCTCGGCTGGTCGAACCAGACGGTGACCATCGAGGCCGACTCGCTCGTCGACTTCACGACGTACGGGACGCCGCGCGCGCGCGGCATGCTCGGCGCCGAGGTGCTCCTCGCCGATCACTTCCCGGTGCGCGCCGGCTACCGCGTCGACGACGGGACCAAGACGCAGGCGGTGAGCCTCGGGCTCGGGTACGTCGACCGGAAGTTCAGCATCGACCTCGGCGGACGGCGCGACGTGGTGGGCGACCGGCCCGTCACGTTCATGAGCCTCGGTCTGCGCTTCTTCATCGATGCCGGCGCGGCCGGCACCGGCGACAGCGGCGAGACGTTCTAGGCGCGCTCACCAGAAGCGAACGCAGAGGTCGTCGGTCACGTGGCGGACCGCCAGCACCGGCGCGATCGCCACCGACGGGGTGCCTGGCGGCGTGGCGCGCGGCGTGAGGGAGACGGCGAGCGGGAGGTCCGATGCCTCCGGTCCGCACAGGTGAGCCTCCGCGCGTGATGGCATCGCGCCCGCGGTGCGCCGGCCCACGACCGCGATGCGGCCGAGGGTGAGGGGCGTGCCGCGCGAGCTGCCGAGCCGCACGACGACGCCGCGGCCGCCGCTCGCGTCCTCGTCGGGCAGGTCGAGGGCGGTGCGCACGCGCAGCGTCGCCATCCCGCCGGGCGAGAAGGCGCGCGCGAGGCTCTCGCGTTTCAGGTGCGCGACCACCCCGGCCATCGTCTCGCGGCCGAGCAGCGGGTACGCGCTCGCCGGGCGGCGCGGCAGGCGCTCGAGCGTGACGGGCTCGCCGGCGTCGGAGGCGTCCGCCTCGAGGGCGCCGTCCGCGACCGCGACGAGCTGGGCGTCGACGGCGCGCGGGGCCCCGGGCGCGCCGAACGCGACGTAGAAATCGAGCGGCGCGTCCTTCCAGTCGCCGCGCGGAAGGTTGACCTCCTCGACGACGAGCAGCGTCCGGTCGAGCACCTCGACGCGCACGCGCGCGATGCTGGGCAGGAGCGGCAGCGGCGGCGGTGGGGCGGGCGCCGGCCGCGGCAACGGCTTCGTCACGGGTGCCCCGAGCGCCAGGGCCGGCAGCGAGAAGAGGAGAGCCAGCACGAGCCGCGCGGCACGGGCGGCGCGCGAACGGCTCACCCCAGCGTCTCCTCGAAGGCGCGGGCGAGCGCCTCGGGCGCCTTCTCCGGCAGCTCGTGCGGCTCCGGGTCGAAGGCCGGCCCGCACGCGATGCCGACGAGGTGCCGGCCCGCCGAGGGATTGCGGTACCAGTCCTCGTCGTAGCGGTGCACGAGGTCGCGCACGAACGGGAGCGCGCCGAACAGCCCGAGCACCTCGGCGGGCGCAGCGGTACGGGGCTCGGGCCACGCGTCGCGCATCGTGGCCGGGAGCGGCGCACCGAAGAGCCGCGAGGTCAGCTCCTCGAAGAGGTGCGAGGTGACGTTCTCCTCCGCGAGCAAGATGCCGCGGGCCGCGACCACGCGCGCGTAGAGGAACATCGTCAGGCGCAGCACGCGCGCCTGCGCCGACGCGGTGCGCGCCGGCAGATCGAGCACGCGGCGCTGGAAGCCCGGCTCGGCGACGGCGCTCGCGAAGGCGTACGCATAGCGGTGCGCCGACGCGGGATAGGGATCGCGGGCGAGCGCGAACGGCAGCGCGCGTGCGGTGCTCGACAGGCGCAGCGAGAAGCCCCAGGCCGCGGCGGCGCGCAGGAACGTGGCGCTGCCGAGCGGCGGCGG
>JAQBQL010000086.1 GCA_028287035.1 Labilithrix sp.
GCGGCGCTCGACGCGGCATCCTGATCCGCCCCGGTGCCCCCGCGGCGTCCCCCGAGCACGAGCGCGCCGATGCCGACCATGACGAGCAGCGGCACCGCGGTGAGGCCGGCCAGCCAGGGAACGGAGCGCCGCCCGGGCGCGGTGTCCTGCTCCCACGACCCCCCGGTGCCGCTCCCGACGAGCGGCACGGCGATGGTCGATGCGCTCTCGGCCGGGGACGAGATCCGCCCGCTCCCCGTGCGCACGTGGCGCGGCGATCCGAACGGCGCGAGCGCTCGCACGAGCTCGCCGATCCCCTGGAAGCGCTGCTCACGCGCGCGCTCGAGGCACCGCTCGACGATGGCGTCGACGCCGGGCGGCACGTCGGGGCGCAGCGTGGAGACGAGCGGGGCGTCGTGCTCGAGGACCATCGAGCAGAGCTGGGGAAGGCTCTCGGCGACGAACGGCACGCGGCCGGTGAGGAGCTCGAACAGGATGACGCCGATCGACCAGACGTCGGTGCGGCCGTCGACATCGCGGGCGCTCCGGATCTGCTCGGGGGACATGTAGTTCGGCGAGCCGAACACGTCGCTCGTGCGCGTCAGCGAGTGACTGTCGCCGTCGGGCAGCGTCCACTTCGAGATGCCGAAATCGAGCACCTTCACGACCGGGCTGCCGTCGAGGCGGTGCGAGAGGAACAGGTTCTTCGGCTTGAGGTCGCGGTGCACGATGCCGAGCGCGTGCGCCTCGGCGACGGCCTCGCAGACCTGGAGGAGGTAGTCGACCGCCTCCTCGACGGGCAGCGTGTGCTGCTTCTCGAGGACCGCCTCGAAGTCGCTCCCGTCGAGGAGCTCCATCACGATGTAGGGCTCACCGGTGGGCAGGCGCCCGATGTCGAGCACCTCGGCCACGTGCTCGCTCTTCAGCTGCACGGCGGCGCGCGCCTCGCGCTCGAACCGCTCGAGGGCGAGGGGCACGTTCATCGCCGCGGGCAGCATCATCTTGATCGCGACGCGCTTGCCGAGCGCCATGTTGCGCGCGGCGACGACGAAGCCCATGCCCCCGCGGCCGAGCACCCGCTCGACGCGGTACTTCTCCGCGAGCACCTCGCCGGGGAGGACCGGCGGCGTCTCTTCGGAGAGCGAGGGCGACGACATGGGCGGCGCGCGGAGGGTATCACCTCATCCGTGGTGGCGCGGCATGGCCAGCGCACCTTCCTTTTGGCATGCTGCCGGGATGCGCATCGCCCTCGTCTATCCGCCGCCGTGGAAGATCCCCGGCCCGGGGGAGAGCACGCAGGCGCTGGGGGCCGACGGTCCGCCCCCCGAGTACCGGCACGGCGATCTCGACGCCGACTTCTACCAGACGCCTTATGGCCTCTTCGCGCTCGGCGCGCAGGCGCTCCGGGCCGGTCATCAGGTGAAGGTGCTGAACCTCTCGTCCTACGCGTGGAACGAGGTCGAGAAGGTCATCGCAAGCCTCGACGCCGAGCTCTTCGGGATGTCGTGCTGGACCGCCAATCGCCGCGGCGTGAAGCTCGTGTCGGAGGCCATCAAGCGCCGGCATCCGGCTGCGCACGTGGTGGTCGGCGGGCCGCACGCGACGCCGCTCGGGCCCGAGCTCCTCCGCGACTATCCGCACGTGGACACGGTCTGCCTGGGCGAGGCGGACGTGACCTTCCTCGAGCTCGTCGACCGGCTCGGACGCGGGCAGGACGTACGCGGCCTCGCCGGCACCGTGTACCGCGACGGCGACAGCGTCCTCCAGGGCCCGCCACGCAAGAACGTCGTCGACCTCGACGCCCTCGCGTCGCCCCACGACTACTTCGATACGCACATCATGATGACGTCCCGCGGCTGCGCGTGGTCCTGCACGTTCTGCGGCTCCGAGACCACGTGGGGCCGCGGCTTCCGCGCGAACTCGCTCGAGTACGTGCTCTCGGCGATGCAGAAGGTCAGCGCCCGGCTCCCCGTGAAGATGATCCAGATCAAGGACGACACCTTCACGACGCAGAAGAAGCGGGTCCTCGAGCTGTGCCAGCAGATGCGCGCGCGGAACATGGGCTTCTTCTGGAGCTGCGATACGCGCGTCGACCTCCTGTCGGACGAGCTCCTCAGGGAGATGCGCCTCGCCGGCTGCCAGCGTCTGTCGCTCGGCGTCGAGAGCGGCTCGCAGCAGATCCTCGACGGCATCGAGAAGAAAATCACCCCCGACGAGATCCTCGCTTCGACCGCGCTCGCGAAGAAGTACGGCATCAAGGTCCGCTACTTCATGATGCTCGGCAACCGGGGCGAGACGAAGGAGACGTTCGCCGAGACGCTGCGCTTCCTCGAGAAGGCCCGGCCGCACGAGTACGTGTTCTCGTGTCTCTCGATCTACCCGGGCACGAAGGACTTCCACGCGGCGGAGGAGGCGGGCTGGCTGTCGCGCGACGAGTTCTTCACCGGCACCTTCCAGGAGCTGAAGACGCCGTTCGACGCCGACGAGTCGACGATGGCCTACCTCAACGCGTGGTTCCGTGACCACAGCGGCCTCCGCGTCGTCCACCAGGACGGCTCGCGCGAGTACGAGGCGGTGCTCGCGCTGCTGCCCGATCACCACGCCGCGCACATGGACCTCGGCGCCGCGTACTACCACGAGGGAAGGCTGGACCTCGCGGAGCGCCACGTCCGCCGCGCGCTCGACCTCGGCTACCCGTGTCCCGGCCTCGCCTACAACCACCTCGCGTGCATCGCGCAGGCGCGCGGCGACCTCGACGGGATGATGGATCTGTTCACGACCGCGGCGAAGGTCGACCCGCAGCACTGGGTGCTCATCCAGAACGTCAACGCGGCACGGGCCTGGTTCAAGGCGGCGGGTCCGGCGAAGAAGCTGCCCCTTGCACTGACCGTACGGCACGACTTCCAGCTGCTCGAGCGCACCATGCAGCCGACGTTGCCGGGGCCGTTGCCTGCCGACTACGCCGAGTGGAAACCGGCGCTCGCCCCGGCGCTCGCCGCCGATGTCTTCGTGAAGACGCCCGACCTCGAGGGCAGCGCGAAGGGGCTCACCGCGAAGAAGAAGCTGCGCGTCGTGGAGAGCTGACGGGACGTCAGTTCTTGCCGGACAGTGCCAGCGAAGGCGGCATCCCGCAGATCGGCATGCTCGAGTAGAACGCCTGCACCGGCCTCAGCGTGGCCGTGAAGGTGCCGCCCTGCGTCGGGTTGAAGTCCACGGTGATCGGCAGCGCCGAGCCGGCATTCACGTTCAGCACCGGGAAGTTGGGATTGGCCCGGAATGCCGAGGAGCCAGCGAGGTCCCACAGGAGGCCGACGTTGTCGTTGCCCTCGTTCTTGAGCTGGAACGGCTGGGAGCCCTTACCGCTGAACGAGAGCGCCGCCTTGTCCATGGTCAGGATGACCCCGTGCGGCGCGACGTGGAGCGGCGCCTTCTTGGCATTGGGCCCCGAGTAATCGACCGCCCCGGTGAACGAGAACACCAGGTCCTCGGTGAGCTCCGCCAGCGGAGCGGTCACGCCCAGCGGCTTCGGCGTCACCTTCACGATCGCGGTCGCGGGCGCCGCGCTGCTGCCGCCCGAGAGCACTGTCTGCGGGGGCATCACCACCGTGAATGCCGACGTCGCGGACTGGCTCATCGAGAACGACACGCTTCCTGCGGCGTAGCTCGAGATGGTGAGGTCGCGCGTCTCGGGCGCGGTCCCGCACGGCTGACGGCCCCAGTCGAGGGCGCCGACCGACACGTCGGTCGTCACCCGGCGCCCCGTGACCGAGAGCAGCGGGACGCCCCCGCAGATCTTCGTGACGTTCGGCTTGATCGTCCCGGACAGCGGCGCGGCGTCCTCGTTCTTGGCGACATCGAGGGCGACCGTGAAGGTGCCGCTCGCGCCGGGCGCGATCGTGGCGAGGGGCCCGACGATGAACGCGGGGTTGTCGCTCGTGAAGCCGCTCACCGAGAGCGGCGCGTTGCCCTTGTTCAGCACCTCGACGGGCGTGGCCGGGCCGCCGTTCTCCTTGCGGACGTCGCCGTACGCGATGGCCGACTGGACGAGCTCCATCGTGGGGCCGATGCCCTTCGTCGAGGCCTTCACGGTGCGGACGGCCGCGCCCGCGGTGATGATGAGGTCGGCGCTGTCGTCGCCGGCGAGCCGCGGCGTGACGAAGACCGGGATGGTCACGACCTGGTTGGCGTGCGCCGTGCCCGAGGTCGGACCGTCGATCCGGAACGCGGTCCCGACCGGCACCACCGCGGCCCACGCGACGTCGCCCGCGCTCTTGTTGTGGATCGCGATGATCTTCGAGGTGGGCGCCTCCGCCCCGCACGGGTTCTCACCGAACTCGAGGGGCACATCCGAGATGTCGACGTTCGGGTCGCCGGGCTGCCCGCCGTCGCCGGGGGCGGCCGCGAGATCGCCCTCGCCGAGCCCCGCGATCCGCGCGCATCCCGCGAGGCCGCCGCTCGACGATGCGAGGACCGCCGCGGCAAGCCACGTATGCGCGAGGCGCTTCGTTCGAAGACCCACGATCACGAGCGTACCAGAAGGGCCGGGCGCGGACCCAACCCCGCGCCCGCTCACCCCTACTTCGCGTCGCGCCCGACGGCGTGGTCCAGCCGCACGCGTGCGATGCGGGCGTCGGCCTGCGCGTTGAGCCGCTCGAAGCGCGTCTGGGCGAGGACGATCTCGGCGTCGATGAGCGTCGTCGCGGTTCCGCGCCCGTTGTTGAACAGCTCGCGGGCCACGCGGTAGCCTTCCTGCGCGCTCTCGAGCTGCCGCTGGGTGGAGAGGATCGCGGCGTCCGCCTCGAAGATCGCCTGGTAGGCCTGCTGGACCTCGATGTCGATCCCGTCGCGCGTTGCGCTCTTCTGGGCCTCGAGCTGCGCGGCGCGGGCGTCGGCATCGCTGCCGTTCGCGTTCGCGGTGATGATGTCGTTCGGCGACCAGCTGACCTGCGCCCCCGCCTGCCAGGTGCCGAACCACTCGTTCGTCTGCGGGAAGCGGCGCTGGTTCGGGTTCGAGTACTCCGCCGTGCCGAAGGCCGACACGACCGGATACCGGCCAGCACGCTGCACGACGGCGAGCTTGCGCGACGCTTCGGCGTTCCTGTCGATGCTCTTGATCTCGGGCCGCGCGCTGCGCGCCTCGGTCATCAGCGTTCGCACGTCGGTGGGCGCCGGCGGGATGTTCCCGTCGAGCGACTCGCCCGGGTTCAGCACGTCGGCGTCGTTCGCGTGGAGGGCGATGCGCACCTGCCGCTCGGTGAGCGCGACACCGCTCTTCGCGCGTTCCACGGCCAGCTCGGCCGCGGCAACCTGGGTCTGCGCGCGCAGCACGTCGGCGCGCGAGGCGTTCCCGACCTGGAACTGGTTCTCGGCGTCCTTCTGGTGGGCCTGCGCGACGGCGAGCGACTGCTCGGCGACGACGACGGCGCCCTTCGAACGGAGCCACGTGTAGTAGGCCACCTTGCCGTTCGCGTACGAGACGGAACGCGCGGCGACGACGTCGTAGCGAGCGGCGTCCACCGAGAGCGTTGCTGCGCTGTAGGCCTTGCCGATGCGCAGGAAGTAGTCGCTGATCGGTATCGCGATGTTCGCCTGCGTGACGTAGTTGTCGAGGACGAGCGGGAAGCTGAAGCTGCCCGCGGCGATGGTGGCCGGGTTCACCGTGCCCGGAGCGTCGGTGGTGACGACGAGGCTCCCGCCCCCGGTCACGCTCGGCGGCGTGAACTCGCTGAGGCGCGTGTACCGGCCGAGGAACGACAGGCGAGGAAGGTAGTTCTGCCACTGCACGTCGGTGCGTGCGGTCGCTCCGGCGAGCGACTGCTCGGCGGCCTTCGCCTGGTAGCTGGTGACCGCGGCGCGCGCTCCGACCTGCTCGGCGGTCAGCGCGCTCGTGTTCATGGCCGGACCCGGCTGCCCGGCGGGGGTCTCGCCCTGCTCGCTGCCGCGCGAGCCGGAAGGCTCGCTCGCTCCTCCTCCTCCTCCTCCTCCTCCTCCTCCTCCTCCTCCTCCTGGCGTGGGGGGGGTCGACCGGTTGGTCCCGGTCTGCGGAGCGGGCGGCGCGTTCGGCGCGGTGCCGGGCGGAGCGCCGTTGGCACCCGCACCGGACTGCGCCGCCACGGTGCTGGCGGACGACAAGAGGAGGAGCGCTGCAGCAGCTCCGCCGAGGTTTCTCAGACGACGTCTCGCCATCAACCGTTCACTGCCGCGTCCGGGAGGGGAGGCGTTTCGCGTCTCGTGGTCCCGCATGGGCAGTCCTTTCTTCGCTCGTCCGATGCCGCCCGATGGCTGCGCGCTCGCGAAATCTGCGGCTGCTTCTACTTCGGCTGAGGAAAAAGCTGGACGAAAAAGGACCGCTTGCAGAAGGATCGACGCCGATGGCCAAGCTTGCCCGCGTCGTTGTCGTGACGAGCCTGTCGCTCGCCGCGTCGCAGCTCGCGTCGTTGCTCGGCTGTTCGCCGCCTCCGCAGCGCAAGCCGGTGGAGATGGCGCCCATCGGAACGGTGCCCGACATCCCGCGCGTCGCGGCCGATCCCGCCGACGGCGGAGCGAGCACCGCGCCGAACAGCGGAACGAACCCGGCGTCTGCCAAGGAAGCCGCGTGCACCATGGCGGAGATCGATTCGCTCGCCGAGTCGCTGCGCGGCTGCGACGTGCCGATGCCGAAGCCCGCGGAGCTCACGCCGGGTCTCGCCGACAAGCTGGAGCTGTCCGTCACCACGAACACGCCGTCCGTCCAGCCGGGCGGCCGCGTCGACGTCACGCTGACGATGAAGAACCGGACCGCCGACCCGCTCACGCTCTACTTCTCGGGCGAAGGAAAGATCCGGTTCGAGGTCGAGGCCTACGACGCCAAGGGCGCGCGCCGCATCGACATCCCGAACGGCAAGCCGCCGAAGAACGCCTTTCCTCCCGGCCGGCCCACGAAGGTCGCCCGGATCATCCTGCTCGGCGGCGGCAGCGCGCGGGTCCGCGTCCCGTGGGATGCCACGAAGAGCCGCTGGGCGCCGGAGAAGGTGAGGTCGTGGGACGGCAAGGGCGCGGCGCGCGCGCCGATGGGCGAGATGATCATCGGCAAGTACCAGCTGCGCGTGGCCCTTCCGCTCCTCACGCCCGAGAAGGGCGACCTCGACACGCCGAAGGTCCCGATCGACATCGCGAAGTGATGGATCGCGTGTCGTCCATGCGAGCCGCGTGATCGTCCTCGCGCCGGACGTCGTTGCAGAACGCGTCGCCTCCATCTACGCGAGATCTCTCGATCGTGGCCGCTGTAGTGGCGTGTGGGACAGCGGCCCGTCACTTGCTTGATGCGGCGGTAACCATGCGCCGATCCGCTCTCACCCGCTCTCTCGTGGGTCCCGTCGCCGTTCTCGCTCTCTCCGTCGTCGCCGGCTGCAGCGCCGACGCGTCGCCGGACTCCGCGACGAGTGAGGGCGAGTTCAGCTCGAACCAGTCGACGCTGCTCGACTTCGACTTCGACGCCGAGCTCGTGACGGACTCGTCGTTCGACGACAAATCCACGATCGAGGACCAGCTCCTCTACACGATCGGTCACCTCAACGCGGACAAGAGCGTCGGTCGCCTCGACACGATGCAGCTGACCAACATCAAGCGCACCGAGTCCGGCGGGAAGCTGACCATCAGCTACCACGCGAAGCTCCCGGTCGCGTGGGGCAGCAAGACGAACCTCCCGACGTCCTACAAGCTCCGGCTGCCGCGCGACATCAGCTACGCCGGCATCAACGCCTTCACCGAGGCGCACAAGAGCACGTGCGTGGACTTCGGCGCGCACGAGGTCGACACCGGATCGATGTGGTACTACTACCGCCCGCGCCGCAGCGGCTGCGTGATCGCGGCGAGCGAGGTCGTGGACGTGACGGCGACGGCCACGAAGTCGACCCAGAACACCACCGGCAAGTACCCCGAGTACCACAAGGTCTGGGAGGACAACCGCCTCGAGATCGTCGCCATCTTCGGCAAGTACGAGGCGAATGCGTCGACCGGCGACGTCGGCATCGACGGCTTCAACCAGTACGTCGCCCAGACGAAGCGTGAGCTGCTCAAGGTGTCCTCGACGGTCACCAGCACGCCGTCCGACGTCGGCACGAACCCCGGCCCCGCGAAGAACGACGTCTCGCTCGAGGCGACGCTCGCCGACGGCAAGCAGGTGAAGGTCACGGCGATCCTCGTCGACGCCATCACGCAGACGTACGCCGGCTTCGACCAGCGGTACGAGGCCCTCACGCCCACCGCCGACATCATCATGTACAACGGCCATGCCGGCCTCGGTCAGAACGTCCGCGCGCTCGCCAAGAAGGGCTCGTGGAAGGCCGGCAAGTACCAGATGTTCTTCATGAACGGCTGCGACACGTTCGCGTACGTCGACGGCTCGCTCGCGCAGACGCGCGCCGCGCTGAACCCCGACGATCCGACGGGGACGAAGTACATGGAGTTCGTCACCAACGCGATGCCCTCGTTCTTCAGCTCGATGCCGACCGCTTCGACCGCGCTGCTGACCGGCATGCTTTCCTACGCGGCGCCCAAGACCTACGACCAGATCTTCGGCAGCATCGACAACTCCGAGATGGTGCTCGTGACCGGCGAAGAGGACAACGTCTTCACCCCCGGGATGCCGATCGGCGGTCCCGTGACGCCCCCGCCGGGCGGCGGCGCGGCCTTCACGCCCTTCGAGGAGAGCGGCACGGTCGCGAAGAACGCGGAGAGCCCGTACGCCTACGACGTGCCCGCGGGCTCCTACGTCATCCAGCTCTCCGGCACGGGCGACGCCGACCTCTACGTGAAGAAGAACGCGGCCCCGACCGCCACCAGCTACGACTGCCGGCCCTACGCGAATGGCTCGGCGGAGAAGTGCACGGTGACCTTCGAGGCCGCGGGCAAGCTGAACGTGATGGTGCGCGGTTACGCGGCGTCCTCGACGTTCACGGTGAAGGGCACGAAGCTCTGAGCGAAGCGCTCAGCTCCCGCGCCCGCCTTACTTCTTGCCGTGGCGGGCGTGCTTGCCGTGGTGCGGGTTGGCAGCGCGGACGGCCTTCGCCTCGTCGGCGGTGACGGTGCCGTCCGCACAAGCCTTCGCCACCTCGGCGTTGACGTTCGCGGCCACGGCCTCGAACTTCGCGCGAGCTTCCTTGGCCTCGTTCGCATCGAGCTTCGCGACGCGCTCCTCGAGGTGAGCCCGCGCCTTCTGCATGCGGTGCTCGACCTTCGCCTTGAACTCGGCGGCCGGCATCGGGAAGTGCTTCTGGCCCTTGTCACCCTCCGCGCGCTGGCTCTTCGCGGGAGCGCTGCTCTGGGCCGGGGCGGCGAACGCCGGGACGGCAACGAGGGACGCGAACGTGAGGACGACGGCGGCGACGATGGTGGAACGCATGATGACTTTCTGTTCTCCGGCGGAGCCGCGACTGGCTCCGTGCGAGGATAGACGGCACCCCCCGGGCATCACGTAGGCCCTTTACCGTGCTTTACGGACCCGGCCGGTCGCGCGAGAGGGCAGTGGCCATGGCCCGGGTCGCGACCGAGGCCCGGGCCCAGGCGAGCACGTCGGGGGCGACGTCCGGCTGGTCCTCGCCGTAGATGACGATCTGGCGGGCCACGCTGTCGACGCGCTCGCCCGGCGCCGCGAGCGGCAGGCCCAGCGTCTCCGCCGCATCGGCCCGGACCAGCGAGAACGCGCAGCTGACGCGCGGAGCGAGCTCGGGGAGCGCGTGCTCGCCGCCCCAGTGCAGCATGTTGGCGTTCCAGACCAGGGCTTCGCCGGCCGCGAGCGGCGCGGGGTCACCACCATCAGGCGGGACGTCGGTGAGGGCGAGCGCGTGCGGGTAGGCAGGATCGCGCTCCAGCGGGACGAAGTGCATGCAGGCGCGGCCGATCTCCACGTCGGACAGCGCGATCCACGCGTTCAGGAGCTCGGGCGCGGCGCGGTCGAGGACGGGCGACGCCACGCCCCGGTGCGCCGGCCACCCGCGGCGGCCCCGCGGGACGACCCAGGCCCAGACGTCATCGGCGAGCTCGTATTTGCGTCCGGTCGCGGCCGAGACGCGGTCACGCAGCCGGGCGCCGAGGTGCCAGAGGTCGTCGAACAGGAAGAGGAACGTCGCGGGCAGGCCGGCGCCGGTGAGGTGCGAAGCTGCGCGGACGAGGCGTTCTGCGACGTCGGCGCTGGTGAGCCGGAGCGTACGCGGCGCGTCGAACGGGCCCGGCGCGAGCGGTGCGGCAGAGGCCGCGTCCTCGGGCCTGTCGATCGAGCCGTCAGCGACGGACGCGGCACCCTGGACGAGGCCCTCGAGCCGGGCGCGGGCCGCCGGCGCCTCGAGGCCGGCGCTCGCCCGCAGGTCGGCGAGCACCTCGTGCATGAGGTCGGGTTGAACGGGAGGGGGAAGTGCGATAGGAAAGACCGTAGCGCAGTGAATGGCGTCCAGGGTCGACGCATCGTATCGTGGTATCGCAGCGCAAGGCTTCGCACCGGAAAGTGAACGTACGATGAGCGCGGACGCAAAGCAGGGGGCGAAGAACGGTGAGGCGGAGGTCGGACTCGCGAGCGCGATGCCGGCCGAGGCGCACCCGATGGGCGCTTCCAGCGGCGACTCGAGCGGGGCGCGCACCAAGCGCGCTTACCAGAAGCCCTCGCTCCGCCGCCTCGGCTCGGTGCGTGAGCTGACGCTCGGCGGCACCCGCGGCATGACCGAGGGCGCCGGCAGCTTCAGGACGATGTGAGCGGGCCCCGCGTGCGCGCGTGAGCGCCGTCCGCTCGCCGTTCGTGTTCTGCGACGGCTCGGGCGCACGGTCGGAGCGTCTCGACCAGCTCCCGCAGCTGACCCGCGGACGCGCGCTCGACGTCGACGATCTGGCGGACCGGCTTCTTCTGGCCCCGCCGCGGCGGGCCGAACAGACGCCTTATCTCGACATCCGCGCGGTGGCCCGTGAGGCCGTACCGGCGAGCGCCGCGCCGGAGCGCGAGGTCGACGTCGCGCCCGAGCGGGCCATCGCTGCCCTGCGGATCGCGCTCGAGAGCAGCGTCGGATCGTCCATCGCGGACGCGCGGCGCGTTGCGGTGCTGACTGGCGGCGGCGTCGATTCGTCGGCGCTCCTCGCCCTCGCCGTCGCGCACATGCGCAAGGTGGGCGGTAGCGCCTTCGGCGTCGCGCTCGACTTCGCGGGCCCCGGCGACGATCGCCCGCATCGCGAGGCGCTCGCTCGCCATCTCGGCTGCGAGATCCTGCGCGTCGCTCCGGAGGATGCCGCGCAGCGGTTCACCGACGGCGAGGTCGGGATCGACGCCGCTCCGCTCACCTGGCCCGGCGCGGCGCTCGAGATCGAAGCCATCACGCGGGCGCGCGCTCACGGGGCGGAGGCGGTCCTCACCGGGGTCGGCGCCGACGAGCTCTTCGACGGTGACCCGCGGTCGCTCGCTCGCGTCGCCCGGCGCGGACGCATCCTCGACGCCACGCGCAAGGCGCGCGCGCTCCGCGGGTTCGAGCGGCCTGCTTCGCCCGCGCTCGCCTGGGTGGCGCGCCCGCTGCTCGCGGCGGCGC
>JAQBQL010000101.1 GCA_028287035.1 Labilithrix sp.
GGGCCGCGATCGCCGACGGCGCGAGCCCCGCCGGCACGTGCACCACGACGTCGCCGAGGACGAGCCCCGCGCCCTCCAGCGATCGCCGCGCCGCCTCGTCGAGGCCCTCGACCATGTCGGCGACATCGCCCGACAAGACGGTGCCGAGGCCCTGCTCGAGGCGATGCACGAGCCCGCGGACCGCCGACGATGCCGTGACCGAGGTGCTCGACTCGGTGGCCGCGGCGGCGACCTCGCGCAGGCCGCCGAGCAGCTCCGTGACGACGTCGCGCGCATACGCGAGCGCGCGCCGCTGCACGAGCCGCTGACCGCCAGCCCCGAGGTCGGGCGTCACGAGCAGCCGTACCTGGGGCAAGGCGATGCTCGGCCCGCGCGCGATCTCGGCGATGACGCGGCCCGTGCGGACGTGAGCGATCCTCCCGCCCTCGTCGAGCCGCAGCTGCTCGTGCGTGCTCGCGGCGACCTCCTCGGCCCAGCCCGGCGATCCCGGCGCGCTCCCCGGCGCTGCGGGCGCGGCGGCGCCGACGCGGAGCGCCGCCAGCTTCGCGAAGGGGTGACCGGGCGCGACCACCACCGGCTCGAGGTCGCGCTCGCTCTGACGGTCGAGCGGCACGGTCGCCCGGCCGCGGCTCGGCGCTCGCGACTTGCCCTTCTTGGCGTCCACGAAGCGCATGACGAGCCGCTCGTGGAGAGCGTCGCTCAGCCGCTCCTCGAGCGCCCGCGTCTTCTCCTGCCATTCGCGCGGCGAGTCGAGCCAGGTCGCGCGGTTCGCCACGTACGTCCACGTGCGGACGCTCGCGATGCGGGCGACCAGCGTGTCGATGTCGCCGTCGCTCCGATCGAGCTCGCGGACGTGCGCGTTGATCCACTCGTCGGACAGCCGCCCGCGCCGCGTGAGCTCGAGGTAGAGGTGCTCGAGGAAGTCGACGTGCACCTCGAGGAGGAGCTTCCGGAAATCCGGGATCGTGCACACGTCCCAGAGGAGCCGCACGTTGTCCTCGCCGCGCGCGGCGCGGGCCACCTCGTCACGGAGCGCCAGCCGCTCGAGCGCGCTCGTGTCCTCGGCGTCGCGCGCCGGCGCCAGGATCTTGCGCGGGGAGGGGAGGTGCAGCGAGTCGCGCAGCGCCTGGACGGAGCCGAACTCGAGGTCGTCGTTGCGCCACCGCACCCGGCGCACGGGCGCGAAGTGGTGCGTCTCGATGGCGGAGGCGACGCCGTCGGGAATGGCGAGCGGCGTGATCGCGCCGAAGGTTCCGTCCTGGATCCAGCGCCCGGCGCGCCCCGCGATCTGGGCGAGCTCGGTGTCCTCGACGTCGCGGATCGCCTGTCCGTCGAACTTGCGGAGCGCCGCGAAGGCGACGTTCTCCACCTCGAGGTTGAGGCCCATGCCGATGGCGTCGGTCGCGACCAGCCAGTCGACCTCGCCGGCCTGGAACATCGCGACCTGCGCGTTCCGCGTGCGAGGCGACAGCGCCCCGAGCACCACCGCGGCCCCGCCCTTCCGTGCCCGCAGCCGCTCGGCCATCTCGTAGACGTGGGGCATCGAGAAGGCGACGATCGCGCTGCGCGGCGGCACCCGCGACAGCGGCATGCTGCCGGCGTGGGTGAGCCGCGAGAGACGCGGGTGCTCGACCTGACGGGCCGTCGGTACGAGCTCGCGGATGATCGGGCGCATGGTCCCGGCGCCCATCAGCCAGGTCTCCTTCGTGCCGCGCGCGTGGAGGATGCGCGACGTGAAGACGTGGCCCCGCTGGTCGTGGGCGGCGAGCTGCACCTCGTCGATGGCGACGAACTCGACCTGGCGATCGACGGGCATCGCCTCCACGGTCGCCACCCAGTACGCGGGCCGCGCCGGGATGCGCTGCTCCTCGCCGGTGACGAGGGCGACGCGGCTCTCCCCGACCTGCACCGAGATGCGGTCGTAGATCTCGCGGGCGAGCAGCCGGAGCGGCACCCCGATCATGCCCGACTGATGCTCGAGCATGCGCTGGACGGCGCGATGCGTCTTGCCCGTGTTGGTGGGGCCGAGCAGCGCCGTGATCGCGCTCGCGTCGGTCATGAGGCCCTCTTAGCGCACCCGCGCGGGCCCGACCAGGATGCGCTACAGAAGGCGTAGCGATGCTGCCGGCCGTCGTCACCGAGAAGCTCGACTCGCTGCCCGTGCAGTCGGGCGTCTACCTCTTCAAGGACAAGAAGGACGTCGTCGTCTACGTCGGCAAGGCGAAGAGCCTGCGCTCGCGCGTGCGCTCCTACTTCCAGGAGGGAAGCAGCGACAACCGCTACTTCATCCCGATCCTCCAGCGGACGATCGGCGACCTCGAGACGATCGTGACCGGCTCCGAGAAGGAAGCGGCGATCCTCGAGAACAACCTCATCAAGGAGCACAGGCCCCGCTACAACATCAAGCTCAGGGACGACAAGGACTACATCTCGCTCCGCCTCGACACGAAGGAGGAGTGGCCGCGTCTCTGGGTCGTTCGCCGTCCCACCGCCGATCCCGCGGGCCGCCTCCGGTACTTCGGCCCGTACCACTCGGCGACCGCCGCGCGGCGCACCCTCCACCTCGTCAACAAGCACTTCCAGCTGCGGACGTGCACGGACATGGAGATGCGCGCCCGCAAGCGCCCGTGCCTGCAGCACCAGATCAAGCGGTGCCCGGCGCCCTGCGTGCTCGAGGTCGAGAGGTCCTGGTACGACGACCAGGTCCGCGCCGTCGCGATGTTCCTCGACGGGCGCCACGACGAGCTCTCGAAGGAGCTCGACGCCCGCATGACCAGGGCCGCGCGCGGCATGCACTTCGAGCTCGCCGCGGTGTATCGCGACCAGCTCAACGCGATCGACAAGGTCCGCCAGGAGCAGCGCGTCGTCTCCGTCGACGACACCGATCGCGACGTCATCGGCCTCCACCGCGAGGGCGACCTCGTCGAGCTCGCGCTCCTCCACATCCGCCGCGGCAAGCTCGCCGACGTCGCCACGTTCTCGATCAAGAACGCCGATCTGCCCGACGAGGAGGTGGTGGCCGGCTTCCTCGCGCAACACTACGGCGCGAGCTCCGCCGCCGAGGAGGAGGGCGCGCTCGATCTCGGCGTCATGGTCCCCGACGAGGTGATCGTGCCGATCATGCCCGAGGCGGCATCGGGCATCGCCGAGTGGCTGAGCGAGCGCGCGAAGCACAAGGTGCAGCTCCTCTTCCCGCAGCGCGGCGCGCGCGTCGATCTCGTCGCGCTCGCCAACGACAACGCCAAGCACGCCTACAGCGAGAAGCGGCGCGCCAGCGACGACGTGACCGAGCGCCTGATGCAGCTGAAGGAGCGCCTGCGCCTGCCGACCGTGCCGCGGCGCATCGAGTGCTGTGACATCTCGCATCTCGGCGGACGCGACACCGTGGGCGCGATCGTCGCCATGCTGGACGGCGAGCCCGACAAGAAGCGCTATCGCTCGTTCACGGTGCGCGGCGACGGAGGCCTGTCGAAGACCGTCGACACGTCACGCTCGCCGGGCGTCGACGCCGCCTCCGAGGTCGGCGAGCCCGAAGGCGAGGTGGTGATGGCCGGCGACGACTACCGCGCGATGTACGAGGTGCTCGCGCGCCGCTTCCGTCGCGGCCTGAAGCGCCAGGAGGAGCGAGCCGCGGAGGCGGCGGCCTCGAGCGGCAGAGACGACGCGCCGGAGAGCGAGGAGGGCGACTGGGATCTCCCCGATCTCTTCGTGGTCGACGGCGGCAAGGGACAGCTCGCGGTCGCGCTGGCCGCGGCGCGTGACCTCGGCCTCCACGATCTCCCCATCGTGGCGCTCGCGAAGGAGAAGGAGAACGTCGCCGGCGACACGCTCGTCGACCGCGTCTACCTGCCGGGCCAGAAGAACCCGATCCCGCTGAAGAGCCATTCGGCCTCGATGTTCTTCCTGGCGCGCGCGCGCGACGAGGCGCACCGGTTCTCGAACCGTGCCCGCGAACGGCTCGGCAAGAAGAAGCGGTTCAAGTCCGCCCTCGACGACGTGGCCGGCCTCGGGCCCAACACGCGCAAGCTTTTGCTCAAGCACCTCGGCAGCCTCAAGGCGATCCAGGCCGCCTCGGACGCGGCGCTGCTCGCGGTTCCGGGCGTCAGCGCGCGGCACGTGAAGGCGCTGCGGAAGGTGTATCCGCCCCCCGCGTCACCGCGGCCAGGGGCGGCGGATGATGCGTGATCCAGGGCGGCGCCAGGTCTGCGGCGCAAATGGGACTCGCGGCGTAGCGAGCCTCCGCGCCCGGACAACGCTATAACGAAGGCATGCCTGCACGCATACCCCTCCTTGCCCTCTCCGTCGGGCTCACCGCCGCGATCGCCGTCGCGGCCTGTGGCTCGAGCAGCGACTCCGAGTTCGGTCCCAACAACCCTGCCAACCCCGACAACCCCGGCTCCTCGAGCGGCATCCTCGGCGGTGGCGACGGCGGCAACGGCGAGGCGAGCAAGCCCTGCACCGGGCTGTGTCTCCAGCAGAAGAGCTGCAGCGGCGGCGGCACCACCTCGATCAGCGGCAAGGTCATGGACCCGGCCGGCAAGGTGCCCCTCTACAACGTCATCGTCTACGTCCCGAACGCGCCGGTCGGCGCGCTGAAGAGCGGCGCCTCGTGTGACAAGTGCGGCGACGTCACGGGCGATCCGCTCGTCTCCGCGATCACCGACACGACGGGCTCCTTCAAGCTCCAGAACATGCCGGTGGGCTCGAAGATCCCGCTCGTCGTCCAGGTCGGCAAGTGGCGGCGTCAGCTCACCATCGACGTGCCCGAGTGCGTCGACACCCCGGTCCCGGTGGAGAGCACGCGGCTCCCCAAGAACCACACCGAGGGCGACATCCCGCTCATGGCGCTCACCACCGGCGGCGCCGACGCGATGGAGTGCTTCCTCCGCAAGGTCGGCCTCGAGGACAGCGAGTTCTCGACGCGCGGCGGCAGCGGGCGCGTCCACTTCTACAACGGCTCACCGAACGGGGCGACGAAGGAGTTCGACGGCGCCCACGGCGGCGCGAGCTTCGAGTCGGCGACCAACCTGTGGTCGTCGTCGGCGAACCTTTCGGCCTACGACCTGGTGCTCCTCTCGTGCGAGGGGCAGACGTACCCCGAGACGAAGCCGCAGCCCGCGCTCGACGCGCTCTACGACTTCACCTCGAAGGGCGGCCGCGTCTTCGCCTCGCACTGGCACCGCTTCTGGTTCGACCCGCAGGACGACAACAACGGCGGCGCCAAGGGCACGTCCAAGTTCGGCGACCTCGGCGTGTGGAACGACGACAACGGCTTCCCCGCCAACATCCAGGCGACGGTCGACACGTCCTTCCCGAAGGGCCAGGCCATGCAGCAGTGGCTCGGCAACGTCGGCGCGCTGAACGGCGGCAAGCTCCCCATCCAGCAGTCGAAGAAGAACCTCCAGACCGTGAACCCGGCCAACGCGCAGCAGTGGATCACCTACGGGTCGCCGCAGGCCGTCGAGTACATGTCGTTCAACGTCCCGACCGGCGTGCCGGACGATCAGAAGTGCGGGCGCGCGGTGTACAGCGATCTCCACGTGTCCTCGGGCGTCGGCGACAACCCGGGCCCCGCGTGGCCGGGCGGCTGCAAGACGACCGAGCTCTCCCCGCAGGAGAAGGCGCTCGAGTTCATGCTGTTCGACCTTTCGTCCTGCATCCAGAGCGACCAGGCCCCGCCCAGCGCGCCGCCCGTCGTGAAGTGAGCCCTGCCAACCCTGGTGCGCGCGCTGCCAACTTTGTTGGCAGGCGGCCCGGGCGGTACCGGGGAACTCCGGGTGGGGCGCCGCCCGCAAGGCGGCACGTAACGTGAAGGATCAAGTCGCGCCCGGCCATCTACCCTCGTTGACACCGAGCGGCCGGGTTCGGTAGGTATCTGGCCGAGAGTTCTCGGCCAGGTGCGCGTTACTCGAGTGCTTCCAAGCACGTGCTCGAGAACGGCAAAGCAGGCGGCGACTCATGAAGGAGCATCGGATGAACTGGACGAAGCGAGCCGGCAAGTGGCTGTTCGCGAGCGCGGTGGTAGGCGCCACCTGCGTCAGCGTGGGCTGCCTCTCGCGGCCGGTGGGCACGCAGTCCCCGACCACGAAGGTCAACTTCACGTCGACCGTTTCGCAGCAGGCGGTCGACAAGGTCGACCTCCTCTTCGCGATCGACAACTCGGGGTCGATGGGCGACAAGCAGCAGATCCTCTCGGAGGCGGTCCCCGCCCTCCTGACGGGTCTCCTCAACCCGAACTGTGTCGACAGCGAAGGCAAGTCGGTCGGCAAGACCGCCGACCCGAACGGGAACGAGGGCAACAAGTTCGGCTGCCCCGCGGGCAGCACGCCCGAGTTCACGCCCGTCACGGACATGCACATCGGCATCGTCTCGTCGTCGCTCGGCGGCTTCGGCGGCGACCAGTGCGCGGTCACGGGCGCGGGCACGACGCCCCGGAACAACGACAAGGCGCACCTCATCTCGCTCGGGAAGGACGGCCTGACGCAGCTGCCCGACGCCTCGACCGGCTTCCTCGCGTGGTTCCCGACGAACACCGCGAACGCCGACGCGAAGCGCCACCCGAAGCCGGCCAAGCCGGTCACGGACTTCACGGCGCTGCAGGACGACTTCCAGAACCTCGTGCTCGGCACCGGACAGAACGGTTGCGGCCTCGAGGCCCAGCTCGAGAGCTTCTACCGCTTCCTCGTGCAGCCCGACCCGTGGACGCAGGTGACGGTCCAGAACGGCGTCGCGACGCTCGGCGCCGCGAACGACATCGACACGACCGTCCTCCAGCAGCGCGCGGACTTCCTCCGTCCCGACTCGCTCGTCGCGATCATCATGCTGACCGACGAGGACGACTCGTCGGCCGACCCGCTCACCGTCGGTGGGCAGGGCTACAACTTCATGAGCTCGCACTTCCCCGGCGGAAACGCGCGCGCGGACGGCACCACGACGGCGCCGCGCGGCACCAGCGTCTGCGCGACGAACCCCGGCGACCCGAACTGCACGTCGTGCGGGTTCGCCGCCGACTGCAAGCCGGTCGACAGCGCCGCCTGCCAGCTGCTGAAGAACGACCCCAACTGCCAGAAGGACAAGGGCTACTACGCGGGTGACGAGGAGTCGCTCAACGTGCGCTTCCACCGCATGAAGGAGCGCTTCGGCGTCGACCCGCAGTACCCGATCCAGCGGTACGTCGACGGGCTCACGAAGTTCCGCGTGCCCGACCGCTCGACCGAGCACGTCGTCAACGGCAACGCGATCGGCCCGTACCTCGGCGCCGGCAAGTGCACGAACCCGCTGTTCGCGAAGAACCTGCCCCGCGCGGCAGGCGCCGAGATCTGCCAGCTCGAGCGCTCGACGCGCACGCCGGACCTCATCTTCTTCGCGGTCGTCGGCGGCGTGCCGAACGGCCTCCTCCACTTCGACCCGAACGACCCGGAGAAGAGCCGCGTCAAGGGCGACGACTGGAACGCCATCCTCGGCAAGGACCCCGCGCACTTCAACTACGAGGGCATCGACCCGCACATGATCCAGTCGATCGTCCCGCGCCCCGGCATCCCCGGGCCGAGCGCGACGAAGGGCGACAACGGCTCGAAGACGGACCCCGTCGGCCGTGACTGGGACACCGCGAACGAGGACCTCCAGTACGCCTGCACGTTCGACCTGCCGACCCCGAAGACGGGCTGCACGGTGAACAGCGGCAACTGCGACTGTCCCTCCGACAAGCCGGGCGTCAACCCGCCGCTCTGCGGCCCGACCGCCGGCACCCAGGTCAAGGCGAAGGCCTACCCCACGGTCCGCGAGTTCATGGTCGTCCGCGCACTCGGCGACCAGGGCATCATCTCGTCGCTCTGCCCGATCTCGCTCACGGTCCCGAAGACCGACCCGACGTACGGCTACAACCCGGCCGTCAAGTCGATCATCGACCGTCTCAAGAACGCGCTCACCACGCAGTGTCTGCCCCAGAAGCTGACGCGCGAGACGAACACGACGAACCCCGACGACAAGAACAAGGTGCCGTGCCTCGTCCTCGCCCAGCTCGGCGAGGTCACCGACAGCTGCGCGGCGCAGGGCCTCCAGGAACCTGCCAAGGAGATCCTCTCGAAGTTCCGGGACGCGCAGAAGGCGGCCTCCGGCAACGTTGCCGATGGCGGCACCGACCTGTCGCAGTACCCGGTGTGCGAGCTTCCGCAGCTCGTCGTCGAAGCCGGCGAGACCTGCGCCGGCGACAACGCGAAGGGCTGGTGCTACGTCGAGAACGGACCGAGCGGTAACCCCGCGGGCCGCTGCCCGCAGGCGCTCATCTTCTCGGCCGCAACGTCGGCCCTCCAGGGCGCGCAGTTCAGCCTCCAGTGCATCAACCAGTTCTCGCAGGAAGCGGGAACGCCCTGATGCAGCGCGCGGCCGCCGGCGCTCGCTAGCGCGGCCACGCACCCTCCACGAGGCCCGCCCGGTTGACTCCGGCGCGGGCCTCGGGTCTTTTGTGGGCCGTCTCGGCGACGCGCGGGTCCGCCCATGCCCAAGAAGACCATCCTGATCATCGAGGACGAGCCCCACATCGTGATGGGCCTCCGCGACGCTCTCGAGTTCGAGGGCTTCGGCGTGATGTCGGCCGGGAAGGGGAAGGACGGCATCCAGCTCGCCCGGAGCGACAGCCCGGACGCGGTCATCCTCGACCTCATGCTCCCCGACGTGAACGGCTACGCGGTGTGCGAGGAGCTGCGGCGCATCTCGCCGTTCCTGCCGATCATCATGCTGACCGCCCGCTCGCAGGAGACGGACAAGATCCGCGGCCTCGACGCGGGCGCCGACGACTACGTGACGAAGCCGTTCAGCGTGAACGAGCTCATCGCGCGGATGCGCGCCATCTTCCGGCGCGCCTCACGGCCCAGCGCCGCTCCCGAGGTCGTCGACATCGGCCCCGCGAAGGTGAGCTTCTCGGCGCACACGCTGAAGGTCGGGAACGAGGAGCACGCCCTCTCGTTCTACGAGGTCGAGCTCCTCCGCCTGCTGCTCGAGCGCGTCGGTCAGCCGGTGAGCCGCGACGAGATCCTCCAGAAGATCTGGGGCCTCGAGGCGTCACCGACCAACCGCACCGTCGACAACTTCATCGTGAAGCTACGAAAGAAGATCGAGCGTCACCCGGACAAGCCGGCGCACATCCTCACGGTGTACGGCTACGGCTACAAGCTCGCGGCCGTCGACACCTGATCACTTCGGGCCGGGCGAGGGCGGCGGCGCGCTCGGCGGAGCGTTGTCGTCCTGGATGCACGACGCGAGGTCGAACAGCAGGAAGAGGAGCGCCTTCTCCTGCGGGGTGAAGCCGGACGTCTTGCAGTTGTTCGGGAACGTACCGCCGGAGTCGTCGCCGCTCGACACGTGGATGTCGGTGAAGACGCCGCGGCCGCACTGGTTCTCGGGCGCGACGCCGACCGGCGTGTTGAACGAGTAGAACTTGGGCGTGCTCGCCGTGTACAGCCAGCGGCGCGACGTGTCGGGCGTGCCGCCCGCGCCCGGGACCGCGGTGATGCTCTTGCGGAGCTCGCTCATCGTCACCGTGTTCGACTTGGGCGCGGTGGTGGCGCCCACGGTGTCGAGCCACTCGGAGAACGCCGCGCCCTTGGCGAACGTGGTGTCGACGTTCACGGCAGTCGCGCTGTCGTCGCCGCTGTTGGTCCACGCCGCGGTCGACTGGAACCCCGGCGAGCCGTACTTGAACCACTGGTAGTGGTAGTGCGACGCGAAGAGGCGGCCGCCCTTGTCGAGGTAGCCCTGGATGTTCGCCTTCGCGGTCGCGGTGGTCGCGGCGCCGTTCTCGCCGCCCTCGCACGACAGGATGACCATGTCGTAGGTGTTCAGCTTCGCCGCATCCTCCCAGAGCGACTGCGCGGTCGGCGTGGCGCCGTCGATCGCCGAGCCCTTGCTGCCGCCGCGGTTGCCCTGGAAGAGGTGCACGCGCTTGTTCGCGACCGGGTTGCCCATCTCGGTGTCGACGCCGAGCTTCCGGACGAAGCACTCGAGCGAGTCGGCGCTGCCGGTGGTGATCGCGATCTTCGGGATCTCGCCCTCGGTGGTGTTGCGCGGGAGGCGCGTCGTGCCCGCGTCGAGCGTCGCGTCCGCGCACTTCGTGACCTTCGCGGCCGGGATGGTGACCTTGCGGCGCCAGCGGCCGATCTGGACGACGATCGGCACGTCGACGCCGACCGGCACGTTCTTCAGCGTGAACTGACCCTTGCTGTCGGTGAGCGCGGTCGCGACCGGCTTGCCGGACGGCGTCGTCCCGCACTTGTCGCACGTGATGCCTTCCTTGAAGGGCTCGAGGTCGGCGTTCGGGACGTAGACGATCGCGTTGTAGAGGGGGACCGTGCCCGAGGGATCGTAGACGGTGCCGGAGAGCGAGGTCGTCGCGCCGCCGGGACACGCGACCTGCTGGCACTGCAGCCCGACGCACGGCGTGGCCGATCCGCCGTCGCCGCTCGACGAGCCGAAGCCGCCGCTGCTCGCGCCAGGATCGCCGCCCGAGGCCGTCTGGTCGCCGGTCGAGGAGCCGACCTTGTCGCCGAACTCGCTTCCGTTGCCCGTCGACCCGCAGCCCACGGCGACGAAGAGACCGAGCAGGAGCGAGCTTCCGAGCACGGTGCGCAGAGCACCGCGCGAGCCTGAGCGAACCGGACCTGACGCGTGACCTGACATGGCTGGAGCCTCCGCGGCGCTCGCCCTGAGCGCCTTGCCGAGGAGCGAGCGTAACGGGCGCGCGCGGAGAGGCCGATGTACGCATCACCTCCGCTGCAAAATGAGTGCGCGCGCGTGTGCCGTGCACACTGCACGGAAGCGCGTGTGGGCGAGGACGCGCTCAGCGCGGGGTCAGGCGCTGACGAAGACGATCTCGACCCGCGCGTTACGCTCGCGGTGCCGCGCGTCCCGTGGGTCCACGACCGGCGCGCGTGCGCCCGCCTGCTCGACCTTCACCCTCGCCGCGGCTGCACCGCCGCTCACGAGGGCCGCGGCGGCCGCTGCCCCGCGCCGCTCGTTCGCCCTCGCCTCGGCGGCGCTCGGGGGAGCCGCGTCGTGGAGGACGACCTGCACCGCGAAGCCCGGGTGGGCTGCCGCCACGCGGCCGAGGTCCTTCAGCTGCCCCTCGGCGTCGGCGGTGAGCTCCTCGCCCTTGAACGCGGAGCGCAAGGTGACCATGACGCCGCGCTCGTCGCGCGCCGGCGCGAGACCCTCCCGCTTGGCCGCCCCCGTCGGGTTTGCGGCCTGCGAGAGCTCCGCGAGCAGCGCGTCGGACGCAGCGTCGCCCCCTTCGGCGCCGGTGCGGCGGGCGCGGGTGAGCGAGGCGAGGCACGCTGCCCGGGCGCGGGCCGCGGGATCGATCGCGACCTTCGCGGCGCTCTCCGGCTTGTCGAGCGCGGCCACCGCCGCCTCGGCGTCGGCGAGGCCGGGCGCCTGCGGGGCGACGAGCCGCGCGGCGCTGCAGAGGAGGCGGGCCTGCGTGACGAGCGACTGGGCGGCGACCGAGCGCGCGCGATCGCGCTCGGGATCGGCCGCGCCGCTGGAGGGCGGGAGCTGGGCCTCACGGGCGACGCGCAGCTTCTTCTCGAGATCGTCGGCCTCGTGGTCGACCGCCTTGCGCTGCGCGGTCAGGGTCTGCGCGTCGGCGGACGCGCGCGCGAGCTCCTGGGCGGCCGCGACGTCCTCCTTGGTGGCCCGGGCGAGCCGCGCCACCGCGGTCGCCTGGTGGTAGTAGGCGAGCGCGCGCTCGGCGTGGAGGTCGGCGGCGACGTCGTCGCCCTGGGCGTGGCTGCGCTTCGCGAGCTCGAGCTCCTGGTTCGCCGAGGCGAAGGGAAGGGGGGCGAGCGCCGGCACGTCCTGCTTCGCGAGGCTCGTGCGGAAGCGGTCGGCGTCGGCGACGTTCCGGCCGCCGCCGGCTGTCGCGCCACCGCAGCCCACCGCGGACGTCGCGAGGACGAGCGCGAGGAGGAGCCGCCTCATCGCGGTGCTCCGGCGTCGTTCATCGGCGTCGGCGCCGGCGGCTGCCCGGGCGCCGGGGGCCGCGGCGCGGAGGAGGTCTGCGACGGCACCGGGGGCGCCGCCTTCGCG
>JAQBQL010000116.1 GCA_028287035.1 Labilithrix sp.
ACCGGTTGAGCGCGTGCGCTTGAATGGCCGCTCCCAGCGCGACCACCTCGTCGGGGTTGACCTTGAGATGCGGCGACTGGCCGAAGAGCTGCTCCACCAGCCGCGCCGCGAGCGGCATGCGCGTCGAGCCACCGACGAGAATGACGCGATCGAAGTCCTTCGGATGGAGCCCGATGATCTCGATCGACTGCTTGGCGACCGACATCGTGCGCTCGATCAGGGGCAGCGCGATGCGGTCTAGCGCCTGGCGCGTGACCGTCATCGTCATCGTCATCGGGATACCGCCCTCGGTGTAGCCGATGCCGCTGATCTCCTGCTCGATCGCGTTCTGCGTCGAGAGCTGCTTCTTCACTTCTTCGGCGATGAATCGGAGGCGAGCGAACGCGACGGCGTTCGTGCGCGGATCGACGTTGAAGCGCTTGATCACCTCGAGGGCCATGAACTCGGCTAGCAGGCGGTCGATGTCGTCGCCGCCGAGCGCGGTGTCACCGGCGGTGGCGAGCACCTCGAAGACGTTTCCGGTCAGGTCGAGCAGCGTGACGTCGAACGTGCCGCCGCCGAGGTCGTAGACCGCGATCTTCTCGGCCTCGGCGATCGACTGCCCGTACGCGAGGGCGGCGGCGGTGGGCTCGTTGAGGATGCGAAGGACCTCGAGCCCCGCCAGCTTGCCGGCGATCTTCGTGGAGGCACGCTGCAGGTCGTTGAAGTTCGCCGGGACGGTGATGACCGCGCGGTCCACCGGGCCACCGAGCGCCTGCTCGGCGATCGCCTTCGCGCGCCGGAGGACGAACGCGCTGATCTCGGGGAGCGCGTAGGCAACGTCGCGCGCGAGCACCATCGTGCTGTTCTTCGCGCCTTCCGTGAACTGGAAGGGGAAGCGGCCGCGCGCCGCCTTGACCTCCTCGCTGTCGAAGGCCCGGCCGATGAGCGGCTTGACCGAGAAGATCGTGTTCTCGGGATCGATGAGCCGCCGGTCGCGCGCCGAGTCGCCGACGAGCACGGTGCCCGAGGGATGGAAGGAGACGCAGGACGGCAGGAGCCGACGGTGCGCCTCGTCCTCCAGCGTGATGGCGACGCCGTCCACGACGGCAGCGACGACGGTGTTGGTCGTTCCGAGATCGATACCGATTGCGTAGGCCATGCGCGCGCTCGAGAGCGGCGCTGATCGTATCAAGGGCCGCGGCGCGGGGCGAAGTTTGCGCAGTCGAGCGCGTCCGGGAGGCGCTCCGGTGCGAGGAACGGGCGAACCGCCAGCCCTCGGCACGCCCGGCGGAGCGTCAGGGCGACGCGGAGACGGCGTCGATCAGCTTCAGGGCCTCGTCGAGCTTGTAGGTCTGCTTCTCGAGGCGCTTCACGCGCGAGCCGAGCGCGGCCGCGGCCTGGGCCTCCTCCGCGTCGCGGTCGCGTCGCTTCCGCTCGTCGTCGCGGAGGCGGGCCTCGGCGGCCGCCACGCGCGCCTTCGTCTCGGCGAGCGCGCGCGCCTGCTCCGCGAGCTTGTGCTGCGTCTCCGTGATGCGGGCCTGCACGTCCGCGTCCCGCTCGCGCGCGGTGGTCTGCTCGGCCTTGAGCGAGCCGACCTCTGCGCCCATCGCGGCGATGGGCTTTCTCGCCCTCCGCTGCTCGACGTACGAGGCGCCGGCGACGCCTATCACCGCGAGGTTGACGACGAGCAAGGCGGCAAGGATGGCGACCGGGCGGCGCGGCGGTGGCGAGGCGACGTGCGTGACCGCCGGGGCGGGCTCCTCGGTCCGCGCCGGGGTGGCGGCGCTCTCCGGGACGACCGCGGGCAGCGGCGGCAGCCGCACGACGGACGGGGCGGCCACGCGGATCGACGGACCGGAAACGGCGGACGCCGCGGGCGCCTCCTCGACCTCGGCCGGCTCGGCGGGCGCCTCCACGTCGTAGGCGGCGGGCGCCTCCACCTCGCTGCGCGGCGGCGCCTCCACGTCGTTCGCCGCCGGGCGGTCCGCCGAGGCGGCGCCCGCGCTCAGCCGGGCCGCGAGGTCCGCGGGCACGCCGAGCTCACCGGTGAGGGTGGCTTGATCGGGAAATGCGCCGTTCTTCCGCCGCCACTCGACGACGTCCTCGGCGAGGAAGAGCCCGAGGTCGGGGAATTGCTCGGCAAGGCTCTCGGCCGAGACGGCGGACGGATCGAAGCAGAAGGATTGGTCCACGAGGTTGCTCGATCCCTGGAACGGCAGCAGCCGCTGGACCTTTAGGATCGACGGTCACCCCGCGGCGCGCAGCGTCGCCTGGCGGAGCTGGGCGTCGACCCCGGCCGCCACGCGCCGGCCGTCCGCGATCGCCCACACGACGAGCGACTGGCCACGCGACACGTCGCCCGCCGCGAACACCTTCGGCACGCTGGTCGCGCCCGACGGGCTGCTGACCACGTTGCCGCGGGCATCGATCGCGAGGCCGAGCTCGGCAACGAGGCCCTTCGTCTCGGCGCCCGTGAAGCCCATCGCGAGGAGGGCGAGGTCACATGGCACCTCGTGCTCGGAGCCGGGCACCTCCTCGAGGGTGCCCCCGGCGAGCTCGACGCGCACGAGCGCGAGCTTCGCTACGCGCGTGCCCGACGCATCGGCGACGAACCCCTTCGTCATGATCGAGAACTCGCGCTGGCATCCCTCTTCCTGGGAAGATGACGTACGCAGGACGAGCGGCCACGCCGGCCACGGGTTCTCGGGCATGCGCGTGAGCGGCGGCTTCGGCATGAGCTCGAGCTGCGCGACGCTGGCCGCGCCGTGCCGGTTCGAGGTGCCGACGCAGTCGGATCCCGTGTCGCCGCCGCCGATGACGACCACGTGCTTGCCGGTGGCGAGCACCGAGCCCGGCTCGAGCGCGCTGCCGCCGGCGACCCGCTCGTTCTGGGGCACGAGGAAGTCCATCGCGAACATCACGCCGGAAAGGTCGCGGCCCGGCACCGGCAGGTCACGCGGCACGCGAGCCCCGAGCGCCAGCACGACCGCGTCGAAGCGGGCCAGCAGATCGGCGCCGCGCACGGCACGCGGACCCGAGCCGCCCACGTCGACCTGGGTCTCGAAGACGACGCCTTCCGCGCGCATCTGCGCGAGCCGCTGGTCGATGATGCCCTTCTCCATCTTGAAGTCGGGAATGCCGTAGCGGAGGAGACCGCCGATGCGCGCGTCCCGCTCGTAGACGACGACGTCGTGACCGGCGCGCGCGAGCTGCTGCGCGGCGGCGAGCCCCGCCGGACCCGAGCCGACGATCGCGACCTTTCGGCCGGTTCGCGAGGGCGCGTGGACCGGCGACAGACCGCCCCCTGCCCCCTCGAACGCCGCGCGGCCGATGGTGCGCTCCACGTCCTTGATGGTCACCGGCGCGTCGTCGATGTTGAGCACGCACGACGCCTCGCACGGCGCGGGACACACGCGCCCCGTGAATTCGGGGAAGTTGTTGGTCGCGTGCAGCGCCCGCACCGCCTCGTCCATGCGATCGCGGTACACGAGATCGTTGAACTCGGGGATGACGTTGCCGAGCGGACAGCCCTGATGACAGAACGGGATGCCGCAATCCATGCAGCGCGAGGCCTGCGCCTTCACCTCGGACGCGGCGGGCTCGACGACGAGCTCCGCCCAGTCGTTCCGGCGCTCCTCGACGGGTCGCTCCTTCGACTTGCCGCGCTCGATCTTCAGGAAGCCGCGAGGATCGCCCATGACTAGCTCACCACCTTCAGGTGCCGGGCCGCCGGGCCTTCGGATGCCGCGCTCCGGCGCTGCGCGTCGAGCACCCGCTTGTACTCGGTCGGGATGACCTTCACGAAACGAGCGCGTTGCTCGTGCCAGCGCGCGAGGATCTCGCGGCCGCGCACGCTGCCGGTGCGCGTGACGTGCTCGGTCACGAGGGCGCGGAGCGTCTGCTCGTCGTCGTCGTCGAGCGCCTCCAGCGAGACCATGCCGTGGTTGCAGCGCGCGGTGAAGGTCGCCCCCTGGTCGAGGACGTACGCGAGGCCGCCGCTCATGCCTGCCGCGAAGTTGCGACCGGTGGGGCCGAGCACGACGACGACGCCGCCCGTCATGTACTCGCAGCCGTGATCGCCGGTGCCCTCGACGACCGCCGACGCCCCGCTGTTGCGCACCGCGAACCGCTCGCCAGCGCGGCCGGCGAAGAAGGCTCGCCCGCTGGTCGCCCCGTAGAGCACCGTGTTGCCGACGATGACGTTGTCGGCCGCGACGAACGACGACGCGGCCGGCGGTCGTACCGCGAGGATGCCGCCCGAGAGGCCCTTGCCGACGTAGTCGTTGGCGTCGCCCTCGAGCGCGAGGGTCATGCCGCGCGCGGCGAATGCGCCGAAGGACTGGCCCGCGGTGCCGGTCACGCGGAGCTCGATGGTCCCCTCGGGCAGGCCGGCGGCGCCGTGACGGCTCGCGACCTCGCCGGCGAGCATCGCCCCGAACGTGCGGTGCGCGTTGTGGATGCGGAAGTCGATGGCGACGTTCTCGCGCCGTGCGAGCGCGGGCTCGGCGAGCGCGATGAGGGTCCGGTCGGGGATGGCGTCGATGCCGTGGTCCTGGAACGTCGACTGGTGGAGCAGCGCGCCCTTCCGCGGAACCTTGAGCATGCGCGAGAAGTCGAGGGTGCGCGCCTTGGGATGCGCGATGTCGTCCTTGCGCACCACGCACTCCACGCGGCCGACCATCTCCTGCACGGTGCGGAAGCCGAGCGACGCCATGATCGCGCGCAGCTCCTCGGCGACGAAGAACATGTAATTGACGACGTGCTCCGGCGTTCCTGTGAACTTCGCGCGCAGCACCGGGTCCTGCGTCGCGACGCCGACCGGGCACGTGTTGAGGTGACACTTCCGCATCATGATGCAGCCGCTCGCCACGAGGGGCGCGGTCGCGAACCCGAACTCCTCGGCGCCGAGCAGCGCCGCGAAGGCGACGTCGCGTCCGGTCTTCAGCTGACCGTCGGCCTGGAGCACGACGCGCGAGCGCAGATCGTTCAGGATGAGCACCTGCTGCGCCTCGGCGAGACCGAGCTCCCAGGGCGTGCCCGCGTGCTGGATGGAGGACAGCGGCGAGGCGCCGGTGCCGCCGTCGTGCCCGGCGATCAGGATGACGTCGGCATGCGCCTTGGCGACGCCGGCGGCCACGGTGCCGACGCCGCTCTCGCTCACGAGCTTCACGCTGATCCGCGCGCGCGGGTTGACGTTCTTGAGGTCGTAGGTGAGCTGCGCGAGATCCTCGATCGAGTAGATGTCGTGGTGCGGCGGCGGCGAGATGAGCGTCACGCCTTCCGTCGAGTGCCGGACGCGCGCGATCACCGCGTCGACCTTGTGGCCGGGCAGCTGGCCGCCCTCGCCGGGCTTGGCGCCCTGGGCCATCTTGATCTGGATCTCGTCGGCGTTGACGAGGTAGTGCGCGGTGACGCCGAAGCGGCCGCTCGCGACCTGCTTGATCGACGAGCGTCTGCTCGCTCCGCCCGCGCCCGCCGCGAAGCGCGCCTCGTCCTCGCCGCCCTCGCCCGTGTTGCTGCGGCCGCCGATGCGGTTCATCGCGACCGCGAGGTTCTCGTGCGCCTCCTTCGAGATGCTGCCGAAGCTCATCGCGCCGGTCGCGAAGCGGCGGACGATGAGGCGCGCGTCCTCCACCTCCTCGAGCGGCACCGCCGGGCCCACCGGCCGCAGCTCGAGGAGACCACGCAGCGTGACGGGGCGGCCCTCCTGCTCGTTCACGAGGCGCGCGTACTCGGCGTACGACGAGGCGTCCTCGAGGCGCACCGCGCGCTGGAGGGCGGCCACGCTCGCGGGGTTCCAGAGGTGCCGCTCGCCAGAGGCGCGCCACGCGTACACGCCGCCCACGTCGAGGAGGCGGTCGGGGTCCAGGGTGGTCGCGGCGGAGAACGCGTCGGCATGACGGAGCCGGGCCTCGCGCGCGATCTCGCCGAGGCCGATGCCCGAGAGGGCCGAGGCGGTGCCCACGAAGTACTCGTCGATGACGTCGTAGCCGATGCCGATGGCCTCGAAGATCTGGGCGCCGTGGTAGCTCGCGATGGTGCTGATGCCCATCTTGCTCATCACCTTGAGGAGCCCCTTCTTCAGGGCGTGGACGTAGTTCTTCGTGGCGGTCTGGAGGTCGATGTCGGGCCGCTCGAGCTGCTTGTCCTGCACCAGCTCGGCGATCGACTCGAACGCGAGGTAGGGGTTCACGGCGCCGGCGCCGTAACCCACGAGCAGCGCGATGTCGGCGACCTCGCGTGCGTCACCGCTCTCGGCGACGAGGCCCACGCGCACTCGCTTGCCCTCGCGGATGAGATGATGGTGCACGGCGGCGACCGCGAGCAGGCTGGGGATCGGCACGTGGTGCTCGGTGACGCCGCGATCGGTGACCACGAGGATGCCGTGCCCCTCGTCCACGGCGCGCGAGGCGCGGGCGCGAAGGTCGTCGAGCGCGGTGCGCAGCGACTCGGCGGCATCGCCGGCGGCGGTGAAGTGGGCGGGCAGGAGCGCGGTGCGGAAGTCGGCGCCGGAGCGGAGCAGCTTCGCGAGGTCGCCGTTCGAGAGGATCGGATGCGGCAGCTCGAGGAGCCGGCACTGCTCGGGCGATTCCTCGAGGAGGTTCCCCTCACCGCCGACGCAGCTGACGAGGCTCATCACGAGATCTTCGCGGATCGGATCGATCGGCGGGTTGGTCACCTGCGCGAACTGCTGCTTGAAGTAGCGATAGAAGGACACCGGGCGATCGCTGAGGACCGCCACCGGGATGTCGGTGCCCATGCTGCCGGCGGGCTCCTCGCCGGCCGAGGCCATCGGCGCGAGCAGGACCCGCATGTCCTCGCGCGTGTACCCGAAGGCCCGCCAGAGCCGCGCCCGCTCGGTGCGGTCGAAGGAGAAGAGCGCCGGCACGTCGGGCAGCTGCGAGAGCTCGATCTTGTTCCGGGCGACCCATTCGCCGTACGGCTGCTTGCTGGCGACCTGCAGCTTGATCTCGTCGTCCGAGACGATGCGCCGCGCGTTGACGTCGACGAGGAACATCTTGCCGGGCGCGAGGCGCCCCTTCTCGAGGATGTCCTCGGGCGGAAACGTGAGGACCCCGAGCTCGCTCGACATGACGACGAGCCCGCCCTTCGTGATGACGTACTTCGCCGGGCGGAGGCCGTTGCGGTCGAGCGTGGCGCCGATCACGTCGCCGTCGGTGAAGACGAGCGCCGCCGGTCCGTCCCACGGCTCGACGAGCGACGCGTGGTACTCGTAGAAGTCGCGCTTGTGCTTCGGCATGTCGGCCTGCGTCGACCAGGCCTCGGGCACGAGCATCATCATGACGTGAGCGAGCGACCGGCCGCTCGCGACGAGGAAGTCGACGACGTTGTCGAGCGACGCCGAGTCGGAGCCGCCCCGCCGGATGATCGGCTTGAAGTCCTGGACGTGCTCCTCGAAGAGCTTCGACTCGAGGAGCGCCTCGCGTGCCGCCATCCAGTTCTGGTTGCCGCGCAGCGTGTTGATCTCGCCGTTGTGCGCGATGCGACGGTACGGGTGCGCGCGCTCCCAGGTGGGGAAGGTGTTCGTCGAGAAGCGCGAGTGGACGAGCGCGAGGCGGCTCTCGAAGTCGTCGGCCTGGAGGTCACGGTAGAAGTCCGTGAGCCGCTCCGGCAGCATGAGGCCCTTGTAGACGATGGTCTTGGACGAGAGGCTCGGGATGTAGAAATCCTTGCCGTAGCCGCCGCGCGCCGCCATGACGCCGGCGCGCTTCCGGATCATGAAGAGGGTCCGCTCGAACGCCTTCTTGTCGCTCATGCGCGCGATGAAGAGCTGCTTCATCACGGGCATCGAGGCGCGGGCCATCGGGCCGATGACGCGGAGGTCGACGGGGACGTCGCGCCACGCGATGACCTTCTGGTTGTGGTGACGGACGATGTCCATCAGCACCTTCATCTGCAGCTGCCGCTGCGACTCGTCGCGCGACAGGAAGCACTGCGCGACGCCGTAGTCGCCGGCGAGCGGGAGCTCCTTGTCGTCCTTGTGGAGGGCGCGCTCGAAGTAGCGATGCGGGATCTGGACGAGGATGCCGGAGCCGTCGCCGGTGTTCGGGTCGGAGCCGGTCGCGCCGCGGTGGGCGAGGCGCCGCAGGATCTCGAGCCCCATCGTGACGGTGCGGTGCGTCGGGCCGCCCTTGAGGTCGACGACGAAGCCGAGGCCGCACGCGTCGTGCTCGTCACGAGCTTCGTAGAGGGAGTCGGAGCGTTCCTGCGGCATCGAACCGTTCATCGTACAAACGCCTGACGCGCCGCGCCAGCGCTCCGTGACGCGCGCCGCCATCGGCTCCGGGTGGCCGGTCGGGGTAGTCTCGGGCGGCCGATGCCGCGCACGAACAGGGAATTTCCGAAGGGCGGCGTGCTGGCGCTCGGCGCGCTCGTGGTGGGGCTCGGCGTCGTGGTCGCGCTCGCGATGCCGAAGGACCGGGATCTCGCGGCGAGCGACGCCTCCATCGTCGAGACCGACGGCGAGCCCGCGGCTGCGGTCCGCGGGCTGCCGCGGCTCGCCGAGGCGACGTGCGAGATCGCCGTGCTCACGTCGCGACCGGAGGCGGAGGCGCGGGCGCTCGCCGAGCCGGGAGCGGTCGAGCGGCTCCTCGACGTGCGTCACTGCGGCGGCGCGTGCGACGCGGTGAAGCAGCTCATGGCCGACAAGGACCACTACGAGATCGAGGTGGTCAGGTCCGAGGACTACATCCTCCCGGCGAAGGAGTCGTGGAGCACGCTGGGCGCCGGGCTCACCGCGAGCGAGCGCGCATCGATCGGTGAGCGGGCGATCGCGTTCGTCGTCCGCACGCGCGGCGAGGTCGACGTCCGCCAGCTGCCGGCGCGCGCGGCCTTCGCGGTCACCGCCGCCGCCGCCGAGGCGCTCGGAGGGATCGTCTACGACGAGTCGGTCCGCCGCTTCGAGACGGCGGCGCAGCTCCTCGAGCATGCCGCGACCGCGCCGCTCGGGCAGAACGTGTTCTCGCCCCGCCAGATCGCCGTGCAGATCTACCGGGAGGAGGACGGCACGGCGCGCCTCCTGACCCTCGGCCTCGTGCGCTTCGGCAGTCCCGATCTGTCGATCCGCCGTGCGCCGCCCGAGCTCGCGACGTCGCTGGCGAGCGTCCTCGATGCCCTCGCGCGCCGCGCCGCGGGCGTGCGCACCGACGTCGGTCCGGTGACCGTCGAGGAGATCGCGATGTCGACCGGCCAGGCCGCTCCGGCACGCGACGCGGGCGCGGGCGTGCCGCTCGAGGTGGCGCGCACCGAGCACACCGAAGGCGATCCCGACAACGAGCTGTTCGAGGTGGTCCCGCGCGGCGGCAGCTCGCCCGACGCGTGGCGCACGGTGGCCGCGGAGCTGTTCGGCGAGGCGCCCGCGCTCGTCCTCACCGCCAACGACCCCGAGCTCCAGGCCATCGCGAGCAAGGCGCGGCGCGAGCTCCCGGCCGCGATCAAGCGCATGGAGAAGGGCGACGGCTCCCTCTTCGTGAAGGGCCCCTTCCCCATCCCCGAGGAGTCGCGCCTCGATGGCGGCGCCCGCGAGGAATGGCTGTGGGCCCAGGTCACCTCGTGCGACGGGAAGGCCTGCACCGGGCCGCTCACCAACGCGCCGGGCTACGCGACGAACCTCGCGGCGGGCAAGGAGGTGTCGGTCGCCCGCGCCGAGGCTGCCGACTGGCTGCTCCGCCTTCCCGATGGCGGCACCGCAGGGGGCGCGTCGGTCACGGTGCTCGAGAAGCGCGCCGCCGGCACCCGCCGCGCGCAGTGATAGAGTCGGGCGGCGATGCGCATCCTCGTCACCGGCGGCGCCGGGTTCATCGGGTCGCACCTCGTCGACCGCCTCCTCGCCGAGGGTCACGACGTCGTGGTGCTCGACTCGTTCCGCAGCGGCAAGCGCGAGAACCTCGCGCACGTCGCCGCCCGCATCACGCTCCACGAGGCCGACGTCCGTGACCTCGCGGCGCTCGAGCGCGCGTCCGAGGGGTGCGACGTGCTCTTCCACGAGGCGGCGGTGGTGAGCGTCCCCTACTCCGTCGAGCATCCGCAGGAGACGCACGACGTCAACATCCAGGGCACGCTCAACGCGCTCCACGCCGCCCGCACGAACCGCGTGCGCCGCGTCGTCTTCGCGAGCAGCGCGGCCGTGTACGGCGAGGAGCCGACGCTCCCCAAGGACGAGTCGCTCCTTCCCGCGCCCATCGCGCCCTACGGCGTCGAGAAGCTGGCCGGCGAGCACTACCTCGCGACGTTCGCGCGGCTCTACGGCGTGGAGACCGTGGCGCTCCGGTACTTCAACGTCTTCGGTCCGCGCCAGGATCCCTCGTCACCGTACTCGGGCGTGATCAGCGTGTTCGTGAAGCGCCTGCTCGCCGACGAGGAGATCGTCATCTACGGCGACGGCAAGCAGAGCCGCGACTTCATCGACGTCGCGGACGTGGTCGAGGCGAACCTGTGCGCGGCGACCGCGCCTGCCGAGCGCGTCTCCGGCAACGTCTACAACGTCGCGCGCGGCGAGCGCACGTCACTGCTCGACCTCGCCACGCTGCTCGGCCGAGGTCCGCGGAGCGCGCGGCCGCCCTCGCTCGTGCCGGAGCGGCCCGGCGACATCCGCCACTCGCAGGCGCGCATCGATCGCGCCCGCGCCGAGCTCGGGTTCGTGCCGCGGGTCACGCTCGCCGACGGGCTCGCCCGGCTCGTCGCCCACGAGCGCGCGCTCGCGCCCTGACCTTCCGCGCCGGGGGATTCCCAGGATCGGCGCGCGACGGGCTATGCTGCGCCCGCCGTGGCCGAAACGAAGCCTCCTCCGCGTCCCGGGACGAGCTCTGGCCCGCCGGGCGTTGTCCACGGCGTGCGCCCGTCCTCCCGTCCGCCGCCTTCGCCGTGGCCGCGCCGGCGCGCCCTCTTCCTCGTGTGGGGCAAGCGGTTCGCGCTCGCCGCGCTCGTCGTCGCACTCGGCGCGTTCGTCGCCGCGTGGCTGGCGGTGCGCCACTACGAGGCGGACCTTCCGAGCGTCACCGAGCTCGAACGCGGCTACCACCCGTCCCAGGTCACGCGGGTCGTGGCGCGCGATGGGACGACCCTCGCCGAGCTCTTCACCGAGCGCCGCACCATCGTCAGCATCAACGACCTGCCGGCGCACGTGAAGCTCGCGGTGCTCGCGGCCGAGGACGCCAACTTCTACAACCACGAAGGCATCAACTACGTGGGCATCGCGCGCGCGTTCGTCGTCAACCTGCGCGCCGGTCGCACGCGGCAGGGCGGCTCGACGATCACGCAGCAGGTCGTGAAGAACATCCTGCTCGACACGCAGGAGCGCACCTACAAGCGGAAGATGCGCGAGGCGCTCCTCGCCCGCCGTCTCGAAGAGGAGCTGTGCCCGACCTGCGGGAGTGACGAGGAAGGTCGCCGCAAGCGCAAGGACAAGATCCTCGAACTCTATCTCAATCACATCTACTTCGGCTCGGGCCGCTACGGCATCGAGGAAGCGGCGAAGTTCAACTTCGGCCACCCCGCGAAGGAGCTCACCGTCGCCGAGGCCGCCATGCTGGCCGGCATCCCGTCGGGCCCGGAGATCTACGGCCCGAAGAAGAACCTGAAGCTCGCCCTCGGCAAGCGCGAGTTCGTGCTCGGACAGATGCACGAGAAGGGCTTCCTCAACGACGCCCAGTACGAGGCGGCGAAGGAGGAGCCGGTGCGGCTCGCGGCCGGGCACGACGCGGCCGGCGAGCTCGCGCCCGAGGCCGTGGCGATCGCGCGGAAGCTCCTCCTCGAGCTCGAGCCCGACCGTGGGCCTCGCGGCGGCTTCACGATCACGACCACCATCGATCCCCACGTGCAGGCGGCAGCGCGCAAGGCGGTGCGCGAGAACCTCGCCGCCTACGACAAGCGCCACGCGCTCCTCGCCCCGCTCAAGGCGCCCTCGGTCGCCAAGCTGACGAAGGGCAAGCGCCCCGCCCCCGCCCCGGCGGAGTTCGAGGGCACCCCCGCGTTCGAGTCCCACAAGGTCTTCACCGGCGTCGTCGTGGGCGCCGACGACGTCACCGGCACGCTCGACGTTCGCGTGGGGACGGTGACCGGGTCCGTGAAGGTTGCCGACTACAAGCGCTACAACCCGAACGATCTCCCCGCGACTCAGTTCGCCGAGACCGGCGCGCGCGTCCGGGTGAGCCTCCTCGCCCCCGTGCCCAACGTCGCCGGGCCGGAGCAGGCGTCGGGCAAGCCGCCCGTCGTCACGAAGGTGCCGCTCCGTCTCGAGCTCGGCCCGGAGTCGGCGTCGGTGGTGCTCGACGTGCGGACGCGCCAGGTGCTCGCGCTGGTCGGCAACTACGAGGGCGCGGCCGGCGGGCTCGACCGCGCCACGCAGTCGCGGCGTCAGCCGGGCTCGACGTTCAAGCCGGTCCTCTACTCGTATGCGATCCATGCACGTCGCTACACGCCGGCCACGCTGGTCGACGTGACGCCGACCGTCTTCGCGGGCAACTACCGGCCCACGAACTACGAGGGCTGGACGGCGACCGATCCGCTGCGCCTCCGCGAGGTGCTCGCGAACTCCGTGAACGTCGGCGCGGTGCGCGTCCTCGAGGACGTGGGCCCGGCGAACGTCGTCGACTGGGCGAAGGCGCTCGGGATAACGTCCACCCTGAAGCCCGATCTCTCGCTCGCGCTCGGCTCGTACGAGGTGCATCCCATGGAGCTGGTCGGCGCGTACGCCACGTTCGCGGCGGGCGGCACGTACGAGGAGCCGCGCATCGTCACCCGCATCGTCGGCCCCGACGGGAAGGACGTCGAGCTGCCCGCGTCGCCGCCGAGCCGCCGCGTGCTGGAGCCCGCGGAGGCGTACGTCACGACGAGCCTCCTCGAGAGCGTCATCGACCACGGCACCGGCGCGAAGGCGAAGGTGCTCGCGCGTCCCGTCGCCGGCAAGACGGGCACGAGCAACGAGGCGAAGGACACGTGGTTCTGCGGGTACTCGACCGAGATCGCGGGCGTGGTGTGGGTGGGCTACGACGACAACAAGCCGCTCGGCTCGGGCGAGTCGGGCGCGACCACCGCGCTGCCCGCGTGGATCGCGCTGATGAAGGCGGCGCACGAGAACAAGCCGCGCGCCGAGTTCCCGCGTCCGGGCGGCGTCACCACCATCGCCATCGACCCGAAGACCGGCAAGCGCGCGGGGAGCGAGGAGGGCGCGCTCGACGAGGTCTTCCTCGACGGCACCGAGCCCACCGAGAGCGCCGACGCGCCCGCCGACGAGGCCGGCTCCGACGCCGCCGCCCTGCCCGCGCTGCCCGCGAACGCCGGACCCGGGACCGCGCCGTGAGGTCGCTACGCCGCTGCTCCGCGCTCCTCGCGCTCGTCCCGCTCCTCGTCGTCGGGCGCGCCCACGCGCAGCCCAAGCCGGGTCCTCCGCCCGCCCCTGCCCCGGCGCCCCCGCGCGGCGGCGCCCTCCTCCACGTCGGGGCCGAGATCGCCGCCGGCCTCGGCGCGGTCCCGCCCGGCGCGCTGGTCGTCGCGTCGCCGCTCACGAGTGACATCCCCGCGCCGCGCGCCGACGAGCTCGCGGTCCGCATCGCCGCGCAGGTCGCGGGCCGCCTCGGCGTCGCGAAGGCGCACCCGCAGCCGGCCGCGCTGCCGGTGGCGCGCGGCCTCGAGGGCCGGGCCGCCTCGCTCGTTTACCTGCAGGTCGAGATCGCGAAGGGCGAGCTGCGCGTGACCGCCGACCTCTACCCGGTGGTCTCGAACGGCTGGGAGCGCCTCCGCAACCCGGTGCCCGGTCCGCGCGCCCACGCGTTCGGCGCAGCGCCGCTCGACGCCGAGGTCCGCGGCTTCCTCGCCCCGGTCCTGCTCGAGCACGCGTCCTTGCACAAGGTGAAGAACGACGAGGCGGACGTCCTCGCCATCGGGTGCGGTGACGTGGACGGCGACGGCGGCAACGAGCTCGTGCTCGTCAGCAAGCAGCGCGTCGCGATCGCGAAGATCGCGGGTGGAAAGCTCGTGGTGCTGCGCAGCGCGGCGTGGTCGACCATCGCGTCGCGGGTGCCGGTCCCGCTCCGCGAGCCCATCGCGTCGGTGCTCGTCTCGCCGCCCGGACATCGCGGCGAGATCTTCCTCGGCACCACCGATCGCGGCGGCGTCGTGGTCGACGGCGCGCTCGTGGCGCGGCGGCAGCTCACCGGCCTTCCCGTTGCCGGAAGCGACGGCGACGCCTGCACCGTGCCGGCGCCGGAGACGGGCGCGTTCGAAGGCAACGCGGTGGCCTGCGAGCTCCCGGCCGCGCCCGAGCCGAGCGCGAGGGGCGCGCGGCCCGGCAAGGTGGAGGCGCCCGTGATCTTCACGCCGCCCGTGGCGCGGTACGATGCGGTGGCGGCGCTCGACGCGGTGGCGCGCGACGGGTCGCTGGCCCAGGTGCTCGCGGTCCGCGAGCCGAGCGGCAAGCTGCGGCTCCGGCGGCAGGAGCCGGGCGGCGGGCGACCGGTCGAGGCCACGCTCGAGGGCACGGGCGCGCAGCTCGCGCTCGTCGATCTCGACCTCGACGGCATCGCCGAGGTCGTCACGAGCTCCGACGCGGGCGAGGACGTCCTCCTCGTGTCGAGCTTCACGCGCGGCCTCGTCACGCCCCGGCTCCGCTTCACGGCCAAGGATGGCGTGCGCGCGATCGGCATCTGCCCGCCGGAGGACAGGGGCGTGCCCGGCGTCGTCGCCGCGGTCGGCGGCGAGGTGTGGCTTGTCCGCTAGCGAGCTGTCGAGGCGCGGGCTCCTCGGGCTCGGCGTCTCGCTGCTCGGAATCCGCACCGCGTCGGCGCGCGGCCGCCTCGCGATCGGCGGGCGCCTCTCGTTCCGCCTTCCGTGGCCGGTCACCTCCGTCGACCCGCATCGCCTCGAGGACGGGACGGCGGCGATCCTCGGCGACGCGCTCTTCGACAGTCTCTACGCGCGCGACGAGTCCGGCGCCTTCGTGCCCTCGCTGGCCGAGGCCGACCCCGAGCCGGACGGCGCGATGCTGCGCGTGCGTCTCCGCACCTCGCTGCGCAGCGCGAAGGGCCGGCCGATCGAGGCACGTGACGCGGCCGCGGCACTCGCCCGCTCGCGGAGCCTCGGCGGACGTGCCTGGCTCGCCGACGTGCCCGCGCCGCGCGTCGACGGCCGCACGCTCGTCTTCGCGATGCGCGACGCGAGTCGCCTCGTCCGCGCCCTCGCATCCCCGCTGGTCGCGATGGTGCCGGCCGGCTTCACGCCGGAGTCGCCCGACGGCACGGGTCCGATGAAGCTCGTTGCCCGCGCCGACGGCGCGGCGCTCGTGCGGAATTTCTTCGCGGCCCGCGGCCCTTCGCTGCTGGACGAGGTCGCGCTCAGCACCGCGCCCGACCTCGCCGCCTCGCTGCGCGCTTTCGAGAGCGGTACCGACGATCTCGGCTGGCTCGGCTCGGGCCTGCACGAGCCGAGGCCGGGGTCGAAGCCGTTCGACCTCGGCGCCGTCGCGTGGGCGGTGCTCTTCACGGGCCGCGATGCGGGCGCCTGGGACGCTCCCGGCGTCGCGCAGCGCCTGTGTGACGGCATCCCGCCCGCGCGCCTCTCGTACCTCGCGCTCGGCCCCGCCTGGACCCCCGAGCCGGAGCAGGGCTGGGGCGGCCCCGAGGCGACCCTGCTCGTCCGCGACGACGCGCCGTGGCTCGTCGAGCTCGCGCGCGCGATCGCGGCCACCATCTCGCGCGCCGGCCACGCGGTGACCGCCCGCCCCGTCCCGCTCGCGGAGCTCACGCAGCGCCGGACGAGCAAGGCCTTCGCGCTCCTGCTCGACGTGGTGCGTCCGCTCGCGCCGGGCAGCGTCGCGGCGCTCGTCGCCCTCGCCACCGCGGACGGCGCGCCGCGCGCCAGCGATCTCGTGCAGCGTCCGCCGCGGCTCGGCGAGGTGCCGGCGCGCACCGTGACCCGTACCCTCCACTGCGGCGTGGTCGGCGACGTGCGCGTCCAGGGCGGCCGCGCCGGCGACGTGCTGCTCGCGCCGAGCGCGCAGGGCGCCGGGTTCGATCTGGCGGCCACCTCGCGCGTGCGGCGCTGAGCACGCGGAATACCGCAACGCCGGCGGCGCGTTCTCACCGCGTGCCCCATCCCTCCCGGCCCGGGCTAACGTGACGGCACGACCGTGCGCCTCGCTCCCCGGCTCGCTCTGACCTTCGGCCTGCTCGCCGCCGTCTCCACGGCCGGCGTCGGCCTGGCCGTGCGCGAACGGCTCGCGCGGAAGGAGACGACGCGCTTCCAGGGCGAGGTCGCGCGCATCTGCGACCGCGCCACCGAGGAGCTCTCGCGCCAGGCGGCGGCCGACCACGCGCTGATCGGCGGGGCCTGCCAGAGCGGCTTCCTCGTCGATCTCGTCGGGTCCTCGCTCGACCGCAGCGACCTCGACGAGCGGCGCACCGCGTACTCGCAGATGGTGCGCACCGAGCGCGGCGCCTTCGCCGTCGACGAGCTCCTGCTCGGCACGGAGGGCGGCGACATCATCGGCGCGAGCCCCACGTCGCTGCTCGGGATGCCCGCGAAGGACGTCGAGTCGGTCCTCCGCGGCCCCGCCGAGCACTTCACGCTGCGCCTCGGCACCTCCCCGGCCATCGTCTCGCGCTGCACGAAGCGTTCGGGACGCGGCCACATGGTCGGCCTCGTCGGCGCGCGGCTCGTCGACCCCGTGCTGCAGCGCCTGGCCCGGACGCTCGACGTGACCGTGCAGAGCCCCGCCGCGAGCGGGGCGCCGGCACCCCTACCCGCCGCCGCGACGGGCCGGATGGCGCGCGCCTCCTGCCGCTTCAAGGACGAGGACGGCGCGGTGCTCGCGTTCGACGTCCTCAAGTCGACCAAGGAGCTCGACGACAACCTGCACGACGTCAACGAGACGGTCGGCCTGTACGCCGCGGTGTCGGCGGCGGTCGCGTTCGTCGTCGCCATCTTCCTCGCGCGGAGCCTGAGCCGTCCGCTCTCGGAGCTCGCCACCGAGGCCGGCAAGGTCGTGGCCGGCGAGGCGCGTCCGATCCGCGCGACCGGCTCCGGCGAGGTCAACGAGCTCGGCGCCGCCTTCGACCGCATGATCCAGGACCTCGCGGTGACGCGCCGGCGGCTCGCCGCGGCCAGCCGGGTGGCGGCCTGGCGCGAGGTCGCCCGGCGCGTGGCGCACGAGGTGAAGAACCCGCTCGCTCCCATCCGCGCCGCGGTCGAGACGCTGCGCCGCCTGCGCGCGCGCGAGGACCCGCGGTTCGACGACTACTTCGACGAGGCGACGCGCACGGTCCTCGACGAGGTGCATCGGATCTCCAACATCGTCACCGAGTTCACCCGCTTCGCGCGCCTCCCCCAGCCGCGACCGCAGGACATGGAACCCGAGGAGGTGTCGCGCCACGTCGTGCAGATCCACAAGGCGTCGGCCGGCGAGATCCCGCTCGCGTTCGTCGCGCAGCGCCGCGCGCCCACCATCCGCGCCGACCGGGACCAGGTCATCCAGGTGCTCACGAATCTCGTGCAGAACGCGCTCGACGCGGTGAAGGACGTCCCGGGCGGCGCGGTCAGCGTGTCGACCGACACCGATGGGCACTACGTCGCCTTCGCGGTCGCCGACAACGGGCCGGGCATCGCGCCCGAGATCGCGGCGCGCCTCTTCGAGCCGTACGCGACCACCAAGGCGACCGGCACCGGGCTCGGCCTCGCCATCGCCCAGCGCATCGCCCTCGAGCACAACGGAGAGCTGTCCTACGTGGGCCGGTCCGCGAACGGACGCGGCGCGGTCTTCCGTCTCCTCCTGCCGGTCGAGGGGCCGCCTCCCATGAGCGAGGTGCCAGGCTCCGGCGCGTGACGAGCCCCGAGGCAGGTGCGATAGTCGCGGGCGATGGCCGACCACGCGACCGAACCATCCTCGCCCTTCGGGACGATGCGGGCCGAGCACAAGCTGTTCGTCGCGCTCACTGCGGTCTTCGTGGCGTGCCTCCTGCTCGGCGACATCATCGGCGGAAAGACCATCCGCACCGTCTCGCTGCTCGGTCACGATCTCGGCCCCATCTCCGTGGGCATCATCCCGTTCCCGATCACGTTCCTGCTGACGGACGTGGTGAACGATTTCTACGGCCGCAAGGGCGCGCGCTTCCTCACTCTGGTCGGCTTCGCGATGGCGGTGCTCGCGTGGGGGCTCCTCCAGCTCACCACGGCGCTCCCGAGCGACGCGTCGACGTACTTCACGCAGCCCGAGTTCGCGAAGATCTTCGGCGGCAGCGCGCAGCTGTTCGTCGCCTCGATGCTCGCCTACCTCGTCGGTCAGTTCCTCGACATCCAGGTGTTCCAGTTCTGGAAAGCGCTCACACAATCGAGACATCTCTGGCTCCGCGCCACCGGCTCCACGCTCCTCAGCCAGATCCTCGACACGGTGATCATCAACGTCGTCTTCTGGCAGTGGGCCGCCTCGTCGGACGCGACGTCCTTCATCGGCGCCATGTCCTCGAGCGACCGCTGGTCGTGGATCCTGGCCAAGATCACGCGCGAGTACGTCATCAAGGTGGTCATCGCGATCCTGCTCACGCCTGCCGTGTACGGCCTCCACGAGGCCATCGTGAAGCTTCTCCGCATCCGCCCCGAGCAGCACGAGTCGCGAAGCCCGTGACGAATAGGCACATTGATTCTCCAAATTGACAGGCGCGTTTGTTCGGCCTAGCGTTCGCCACGATGGCGGCTCCGAAAGCGCGTGCGAAAGCCGCGAGCACCGCGAGCACGGTGAGCATTCGCGAGCCCGTGAACCGGCGCGGCAGCCCCGAGGCGATCGAGAAGCGCCGGGTCGCGCGCGTCTTCAACGACATCCTGGGCGGGCGCGGCGCCGCGGCGTCCAAGCTCGACGGTCGCACGGAGAAGCGCCGTCAGCGCCTCCTCACCGAGCTCGAGGCCGGCAAGGCGCGCGGCTCGCGCGAGCTGAAGCCGCTCGACGTCCTCCAGCGCGTCCAGGAGCTGATGGATCTCGGTGAGCCCCTCGCGTCGATCCGCAAGGTCGCGAAGGTCCGCAAGAACGCGCTGCCCGCCGAGGCGATCGTCGACGTCATCGAGCGCCTCCACCGCGCCTATGACTTCCGGCCCGAGGTGTACCGCTTCGTCGGCATCGGGGAGGACGTGCTGCGCGACGCGGGCGTCCTCGCGAACGCCTCGGGCAAGCGCGTGAGGAAGGCGGGCAAGGTCGCATGAAGCGTCTGCCTTCAGGCCGGACTGCCCTGGTGACGGCCCTCGCGCTGGGCGCCGTCCTCGTGGCCCGTCCGCTCCGCGCCGACGATCCGGAGGCCGCCCGCCGGGCCCGCGTGGTCCTCACGGTCGGCGGCGCCCGGGTCACGGTCGGCGAGCTCGAGGACCGGATCGCGGCGATCCCGCTCTACCAGGTGTCCCAGTTCGGCGGCACGCGCGAGGCGGTGGCCCGCGCCTACGTCGAGCAGGTGCTCGTCCGTGACCTGCTCCTCGGCGAAGGCGCACACGTGCGCGGGCTCGACAAGGAGCCGCCGACCAAGCAGCTCGTCGAGCGCGCGCTCTCCGGCGTCACCCTGAGGAACCAGCGCGCGGCGCTCACCGCGGCTGCCGTGATTCCGATGACCGAGGTGCAGGCCTACTACGACGCGAACCGCGCGCGCTTCGACTCCCCCGACCGCGTGAACCTGTGGCGCATCCTCTGCAAGACGCGCGACGAAGCGGCGACGGTGCTCGAGACGGCGAAGCACGACGGCTCGATGGCCCGGTTCAACGATCTGGCGCGCGAGCACAGCATCGACAAGGCGACCAACCTGCGCGGCGGCAACCTCGGCTTCGTCGCGCCGGACGGCACGAGCAACGAGGCGGGCGTCAAGGTCGACCCCGGGCTCGTGAAGGCCGCGCAGGCGGTGAAGGACGGCGAGCTCGTCCCGCAGCCCGTCGCCGAGGGCGAGGGGTTCGCGGTGGTCTGGCGCCGCGCCACGGTGCCGGCGAACCGCCGCTCGGTCGAGGAGTCCGCGGCGCAGATCCGGAACAGCCTGTTCCGCGAGCGCTCCGAGCAGGCCGAGAAGAAGCTCATCGCCGACCTCCGCGCCGCCAACGTCAAGGACGTGAACGAGAGCCTGCTCGGCATCGTCGAGCTTCGCCCGTTCGACGCGGGCGTCGCGGTCACGCGGTCTCCGGCGACTCCTCTGGCGAAGCCGTCGTCGTCGTCTCGCTAGGCGCCCGCTCCAGCGCCTCGAGCGCGGCCTGCGCCGCGGCTCGCTCGGCCAGCCGCTTCGAGCGCCCCTCACCGGTCCCGACCACGTCGGGTCCGACCAGCACCTCGACCTCGAAGCTCGGGTCGTGCTGCGGCCCGCGCATCCCCTTCACGCGGTAGGTCGGGGCGATGCGCCCGCTGCCCTGCACCTTCTCCTGGAGCAGGCTCTTCGGATCTCGCGTCGCGAGGCGCTCCGCCTCCAGCATCGGCTCGCGCACCACGTGCTCCACGAGCTTGCGGGCGCCCTCGAGACCATGTGCATCATACACGCTTGCCACGAGCGCCTCGACGGCGTCGGCGAGCACGTTGGTCTGCTCGCGCTCGGTGCCGGCGCGTGCCCCTTTCCCGAGGGCGAGCGAGCGACCGATGTCCTCGGCGCGGGCCCATTTCGCGAGGGCCTCGGCGTTCACGAGGGCGCTTCGCATCCGGGTGAGCGCGCCCTCGTCGGCGTCGGGCCGCGCGCGCACGAGCAGCTCGCTGACGCACACGCCGAGCACGGCATCGCCGAGGAACTCGAGACGCTGGTTGTCGATCGCCTCGGACTCGTTGGCGAACGACGGGTGGGTGAGGGCCTCGTCGAAGCGGGGAAGGTCCCCTTCGCCGACGATCGTCTCGATGCGCGCCCGGAGGGCGGCACGGGCCTGCGCGAGCTCTTCTTCCTTCAATCTCACCCCGGATTAGCGCGTAACCGCCCCTCCTGCGAGGCCGTCGACCGCCCTCGCCAGCATACCGGCTTACCAGGGGAACTCGGCGGGCGGCGGTCTGTCTGGCCGAACGATGCTGGTCCCGAGGTATCCTGTCCGTCCGATGCTCCTCGCGTGTCCGTTCTGCCGCGAGATGTTCGAGGAGGGCGAGGCCAAGGCCTGCCCGGTCTGCGGGATGGAGCTGACGCAGTTCGAGAAGCTGCCCGTCTCCCTCGACGCGATCCACGACGAGGGCGGCGTTCCCATCGAGCCCGAGCACGTGGACCTGCCCTGGACGTTCCTCGGCCGCAGCAAGGGGCCGCTCGTGGTGCTCGGCTTCGCCGGCGCGGTGCTCTTCTTTCTTCCGTGGGTGCGGCTCACGCTGCCGTACATCGACGCCAAATCGGGCTTCGATCTGGCGCACCAGCGGATCGGCTGGCTGTGGGCTGCGTTCGTGGGCTGGAGCGTGCTCATCCCCACCGTGCTGAGCCGGCGCAGCATCATGCAGATGCGGGGCGCGCGCGTCGCCGCGGCCTTCCTCAGCGCGATCCCCGCGGTGTCGGTCGGGATCCTCCTCGCCCGGCCGCCCCGCGGGGGCCTCGTTCCGGTGCGCTACACGTGGGACTGGCCGATCTACGCCATGCTCGGGGTCTCGCTGCTCGCGCTCGCCTTTGCGGCGCGGCTCGGCGGCCGTCTGGACGACATCAAGGTGACGCGCGGCTCGGCGGCAGGACGCGACCTGCACTGAACGAGCGGGTCCCTGGCGCGGCCCGTGGGATGGAGGCATGCTCCAGGCACGATGGCGCGGCCCGGGCTGGGGCAGACCGTGGTCGACGCTCGCGGATCGCTGCACGGATCGTTGCAGGGGCCGCGGGCGAACGACAACGACGTGATCCACGAGTCGCTCGAACAGCGCCTCGACCGCGAAGCGCTGTCCGCCGACCTCGTCGACGTCCCCGCCGCGGTGGTCTGTCTCGTGTGCGGCGAGGCCGACTGCGTCGGGTGCGAGGACCGCGATCTGTCGCGCTCGGGCATCGTCTCCATCATCGCCTGGGAGCGCCCGGGTGCGACGTCGCTGGCCCGCCTGTGGTCCACCGCGCGCTCCACGACCCGTGACGCGGAGGCGTTCTTCGAGCTTCTTCCCGATGGCCCCGTCCTCCCCGCGCTGCGCTTCGCGGCGCTCTGCGAGCTGCTGGCGTCGACCGCGATGCTCCTCACCATGCTGCCGCTCGCCGCGGTGGTCGCGCCGGGCTGGCTGCGCCACGTCGCGCTCGACCCGCAGGCCCGTGGCCTCGCGCTCCGCGTGCTCTTCCTCGGGGTGCCGGCGTTCGCCGGGTTCCTCGTCGTCCTCCACGCGGTGCACGCGCTCGCCGTCGACCTGGGCGCCCAGCGTAGCGGCGCACGTGCCGCGCGGTCGCGAGCCCTCCGGTTCGGCCTCTATGCGTGCGGCTGGGACCTCGTGATGGGACCGCTCGGCGCGGTGGTCGTCGCGGCCAAGGAAGGCGCCGGCGCGGCGCTCGGCGTGCTCGACCTCGCCAGCGTGCCGGGCCGCGCCACGCGCGCGTTTCTCCGCGGCTGCTACCGGCTCGAGGGCGAGCGCGCGAACCGGGCGCTCGGCACTGCGACCTCGGGCGTGATCCTGGCGACGCTGCTCGGCGCGGCGGCGGTGTTCGCGGTCGTCCTCGCGCTGGTCCTCGCCTAGCGCGGCGCGCCGCTCACTCGAGCGGGAACATCCCGTCCATCGGCGCGTCGTCGTGGCAGCCGACGCACGACTCGACGACGCCGTCCTTCACGAGCTGCCCGGCGGAGCCGACCACCGTCCATCGCCAGTCGCCGTGCTCGGGCGCGTATCCCTTGGCGCGCTTCTCCATGACCATGACCGGTCCCGGGCCGCCCGCGCCGCTCTTCTCGAAATGCTCCTCGACGACGACCGCGCCGACCGGCACGTCGCGCGACCGCGCCGCCAGGGCCGCGCGCGCGGGCTCGTTGGCGTAAACGTCCACGTCCCACCGGCCCGCGGCATGACCGTTCGACGTGAAGCGGGCCTTGTTCACCTTCGCGAAGGCGGTGCGGTAATCGGTCGGCAGCGCCGACGCGCCGTCGATCGCCCCGGCATCGCGCACCGTCCTCGGCTGCGCGCCGCCCGCGGGTCGATCGCTCTCGCCCACCATCGACCCGGAGTGTGCGGCGCCGCACGCGCTCGACGCGAGACCCGCCGCGAGCAGGGTGACGCCGAGCAGCGCGGGCAAGCGGTTCAGGTACGAGGAACGAGGCACGACGCCGGTCGTAGCATCAGTTGCAGGTCGCGCCGTCCTGGACGTAGCGCTCCTCGTTGCGGATCGCCTCGCAGCGCGTGAGGCACTTGCCGGTCGGGCCGAGACCGCCGCACTTGCGGTACTGCGCGGTGCCCGCGCACGTGGCCGGCAGGCCCCAGCACGTGCCGGGCGTGATCGGATTGACCCCGCCGCACTGCTTGTCCGAGAGGTTGCACGAACGCCCTTCGGTGCACGCGCCCGTGGTGTTCGACGTGCACACGGCCGCGCCCGCCACGCACTCGCCCGGCTGCTTGATGCTCGCGCCGTAGAAGGCGGCGATGGTCTCGTTCCAGTAGGTCACGCCATCGCATCCGCACTGGGGCGTGAGCACGGTCGGCTGGGTGGTCGGTCTCGGGACGCACGTGCCGGTGCTCGCGCACGCCACGACCTTGCAGTACTCGTTGGAGGCGCACGCGTTCTTGTTCGTGGGGTTGCACGAGGGCCCGCCGCTCGTGCCGCTGCTGCCGCTCGTGCCGGACGTCCCGCTGCTGCCGGAGGTGCCGCTCGTCCCCGACGAGCCGCTCGCGCCGGAGGTGCCGCTCGTGCCGGAGGTCCCGCTCGCGCCCGAGCTACCGCTCGTACCGCTGCTGCCGGAGGTGCCGCTCGTCCCGGACGAGCCGCTGCTCGTTCCCGACGAGCCGCTCCCGAAGAGATCCGTGTCGGTGGCGCCGCCGCATGCCGCGACGATTCCACCGCTGATGACCAGGCAAGAACCGATGAGCCAGAAAGATTTCAAGGTCGCCTCCCGCGCGAAGAGCACCTAGAAGCGTATCGCCTCCGCCGCGGGGGCCCAAGGCCATGTCCACGTCATCACCGCCGGCCAAGCCGCGTACACCGTCCCCTCGCCTGCGCGCCGCCCCCCTCCCGCGCTCTCTGCACGTGGTGCTGGTGGAGCCCGAGATCCCTCCGAACACGGGCTCGATCGCGCGGCTGTGCGCGGCTGCGGCGTGCCCGCTCCACCTGGTCGGCCCGCTCGGCTTCCGCATCGACGAGCACAGCGTGAGGCGCGCCGGGGTCGACTACTGGCACCTCGTCGACGTGCGCCGTCACCTCGACTTCGCGCATTTCCTGCACGCGTTCGCCAAGGAGACCCCCGACGGCGGGCCAGCCGGCCGCCTGCATCTCTTCAGCGCGGTCGCGACGAAGAGCTACCTGGACGCGGAGTTCGCGCCGGGCGACGCGCTCGTGTTCGGCAAGGAGAGCGTCGGCCTGCCCGACGATCTCCTCGCGCAGCACGCCGACCGCGTGGTCGGCATCCCGACCATCGGCGCCGTGCGCTCGCTCAACCTGGCCAATGCCACGGGCATCGCGCTCTGGGACGCGCTCCGTCAGACCGGCGCGCTGGCGACCACCTTCACCGGCTGAGCGTCACCCGCCGAACGCGCTGATCCCCGTCACGTCCTGACCCAGCACGAGGGTGTGGATGTCGTGCGTGCCCTCGTACGTGTAGACCGTCTCCAGGTTGCACATGTGGCGCATCACCGGGTACTCGAGCGTGATCCCGTTGCCGCCGAGGATGTCACGGCAGGTGCGCGCGATCTCGAGCGCCGCACGCACGTTGTGCCGCTTGATCATGCTGACGTGCTGCGGGCGAAGCTTCTTCTCGGTCTTGAGCCGCGCCGCCTCGACGGCCTGCAGCTGCATGTTCGTGATCTGCGTGAGCATCTCCGCGAACTTGGCCTGGACGAGCTGGTGCGAGGCGATCGGCTTGCCGCCGAACTGCACGCGGTGCTTCGCGTAGTCGAGCGCGCTCTCGAAGCAGGCCCGCGCCGCGCCGATGACGCCCCACGCGATGCCGAAGCGCGCCGACGTCAGGCAGGAGAGCGGCCCCTTCATCCCGCGCACACCGGGGAGGACGCTGTCCTTCGGGATGCGGACGTCCTCCATGATGAGCTCGCTCGTGACGCTGGCGCGGAGGCTCATCTTCTTGTGAATGAGCTGCGCCTCGAACCCCTTCGTGTCGGTCGGGACGAGGAAGCCGCGGACCTCGCCGTCCTGACCGCCGACCTTCGCCCAGACGACCGCGACGTTCGCGAGGTTACCGTTCGTGATCCAGCGCTTCGTTCCGTTGAGCACCCACGCGTCGCCGTCGTCGATGGCGGTCGTTCGCATCCCGGCGGGGTTCGATCCGGCGTCGGGCTCGGTGAGGCCGAAGCAGCTGATGATCTCGCCCTTCGCCATCTTCGGCAGGTAGCGCTGCTTCTGCTCCTCGGACCCGAAGGCGTGGATCGGGTACATGGCGAGGCCGCCCTGCACGCTCGCGAAGCTGCGGATGCCGGCGTCGCCGAACTCGAGCTCCTGCATCGCGAGGCCGTAGCCGACGTCCGAGAGCCCCGCGCAGCCGTAGCCCTGCAGGTTGCAGCCGAGCAGACCGAGCTCGGCGATCTCCGGGATCAGCTCCTTCGGGAAGGTGCCCTTCTCGAAGTGATCACCGATGCTCGGCAGGACGCGCGCCGCGACGAACGCGCGGACGCTCCGCTGGATCGTGCGCTCCTCGTCGGTGAAGTGGCGGGACACATCGAAGAAGTCGGTCATGGCTCGCGCGGCTTAGCACCGCTGCCCTGCCCCGGATTAACGATGGCTCAGCATGAATCCATGACGCACCAGGTCTTTTTGCCAAGTATCCGGAATCACTTGCACGGGCCGATGTAATGAAGCGGCACACATCTAGCTACGGAACGCGGGCGGCCATGGCAAAGCTCCTCCCTCTCCTCCTCTGCATCGGCGTCGCGTCGCTCGCCGCCGCCTGTTCGGCCAGCGGCGACGAGGACGCGGACGACGCGGCGAGCGCCGCGACCGACGCCGTCCCGCTGTCCTACGTGGGCAAGGCCGTGAGCGCGATGCTCGAGGACCGGTACCCGGCAGAGAAGGGCGCCACCTGGAACCTTGCCCGCGACGGCAAGCTCGCGGGCGACTTCGTCAAACAGTTTCCGCCGCGGGAGACGTGGGGCGCCGCGTCCCTGCCGGTGGCCGTGCGCTGCGATCCCGAGAAGGACGCCGCCTGCGACCCGGACTTCCTCCTGACGGCCTGCTCCTCGGACGGAGACTGCGCGGGCACGGGCCGGTGCGAGGCCCTCAAGATGACCATCGCCCACCACGGGCAGGCCGCGAAGAAGCTCTGCATCGGACACAGCGAGCCCCTCATCGACGACCTCTGGCAGACGATCACCGACGCGAAGACCACGCTCGATCTCTCGAGCCTCGCGCCGCCCGACGGACGCTTCGAGGCCGGCATCCGCAACGCGATCACCTACGCGAGCGAGGCCGCGCATCCGCCGCACGTGCGCATCGTCGTGGGCGACTACTGGAGCTCGGGCCTCCAGCTGCAGAAGAACGTCGATGCGGTGCTCGCCAGCCTGACGCGCGACGTCGCCGCGCGCTCGACGATCGACGTGACGGTCGCCGCGTACTCCTACGGCGCGGCCTCGTGGGACCACGCGAAGATCGTCGCGCGCGACGGCGAGCTCGCCCTCGTCGGCGGCGCCAACCTGTGGGACGTGCACTACCTCGGGAAGAACCCGGTGCATGATCTGTGGATCCAGGTCGAGGGCTCACCCGCCGCGGACGCGCAGCGGTTCGTCGACCGCATCTTCCAGTTCGTCTGCACGGGCGCGGAGCCGGTCCGCCACCTGGACGTCGCCCGACAGGCGCGACGCGGTGGCACGGGTTGCCCGCACAGCTTCGCCGAGCTCCAGCCCCACGGCGGCGCCCCGGGGCTGGGGGGCCACAGCCCCGTCATCACGGTGGGGCGCACCGGCTTCGCGGCGAACCCGAGCGACGACGCGTTCGTCGCGATGATCGACGCAGCGCGCACGAAGATTCATCTGTCGCAGCAGGACCTCGGGCCCATCCACCGTGGCGGGCTCGCCTTCGGCGCGTGGCCGAAGCCCGCCCTCGAGGCGCTGGTGCGCGCGATGGGGCGCGGCGTCGACGTCGACGTCATCCTCTCCAACACGGGCGCCGTGCCTGGCTCGCTCGGCAAGGTCGAGGCGCTCTACAACACGTACGACAACGGCTGGACGCCGGCGGCGGTCGGGCAGGAGCTGGTGAAGATTGCCACGTCGAACCCATCGCTCCTCCCCGCGGGCGCCGATGCGCACGCCCTCGTGTGCGAGCGTCTCCAGCTGATGCGCCTCCGTTCGAGCCGCGCCGAGACCTGGCCGGACGGCGGCGCGCTCGCCAACCACGTGAAGGCGATCATGGTCGACGACCAGGCCTTCTACGTCGGCTCGCAGAACGTGTACGCCGCGAACCTCACCGAGCTCGGCTACATCGTCGACGACGCGGCGGCGACGAGGACGTTCATCACGAGCTACCTCGGAGAAGCCGAGCGCTACTCGCGGCGCACGGCGATCAGCGGCGCCGGGGTCAGCTGCGGGTTCTGAGCCGCGGGACGGAGAAAAGGAGAAGAGCGCGCGTCCCCGGGAACGCGCGCTCTTCGTCACTGCCATTCAGCGATCAGTCGGCGTGATAGACGACGCGCTCCCACGTCGCGTCGCTGTTCAGCCACATCGTGTCGCCGCAGCGGAAGCCGCCGCTGTATGCGGCGAGGGTGTGCCAGCTGAGGTGGAGCGGGCCCGGCGCGGTGTCCCCCTGGTTCCGCGAGATCGTGTCGCCCGGCGGCGCGAACCCCATCGAGTAGTTGTCGTTGAAGTACCAGCCCACGCCGTTCGCCACGTGCATGACGTTGCTGCTGCCGGTGTCGAAGAACACGTCGGCGCGCGGAGCGTACGCGGCGAGGGTGAGCGTCGTGGCGCCGGTCGCACGGCACGCGAGCATGACGTTCGCCTTGGTGCAGGCGGCCACGATCTCCTGCGAGAGCTGACCATCGTTCTTGGCGTAGGTGTCGAGGTAGCACTGCGTCCAGCCGGCGAGTGAAGCGACCGGCAGGTTCTGCTGGATGCCGGTGAAGGACTTGAAGGGGCTGCACGTCACGGCCACGCTGGTGATGTCGGCCGCGGCGACGGTGCCGGCCCCCGTGGCGACCGCGCAGGACTGGCCCGCGGGCTGCGTGAGCACCGTCACGGCGTATGGCTTGCCGCTCGCGACCTTCGTCGCGAAGCTGAACGCGCCGTTCGTCGTGACGCTCAGGTTGTCCCCGAGGTTGTCCTGCAGGACCACGGTGCCGGCGGTGAGACCGGTGACGGTGCCGCCGATCTTGTACGTGTTCGTGGTGCACGCCACCGTGACGTCGGCGGCGTCGGCGGCGCCCACCGTGCCGCTACCCTTGGTGACCGCGCAGGTCTGGGCGGGCGACGTCGGCTGCGTTGCAACGGTCACGGCATAGAGCTGACCGCTGTCGATGGGCGTCGCGAACTCGTAGGTGCCGTCGGCGGCCACGGTCAGCGGGTCGCCCGCGTTGTTCTTCAGCACGAGCCCTGCGCCCGCGACGCCGGTGACGGCGACTTTGATCTTGAACTTGTTCGTCACGCAGGCGAGCGCGACGTCGGTGACGTTCGCCGCGGCCACGATGCCGCTCGGGCTCGCGAGCGTGCACACCTGACTCGGCACCGCGGGCTGCGTCTTGATCGTGACGGCGTACGGCGCCCCGGTCTCGAGGCCCGTCGCGAACGCGAACTTCCCGAGGGCGCTCACGGTGAGCTCGTCGACCCCGTTGTTCTGCAGGATCGCGCTGCCGAGAAGGCCCGTCGCGGTGCCGCCGACCGTGAACTTGTTGGCGGTGCAGTTGACCATCACGCTCGTCAGGTTCGCGGACCCGACGCTGCCGCTCTCGCCGCTCACCGAGCAGGTCTGGTTGGCGGGCTGAGCCTTGATGGTGACGTCGAACGCGCTGCCGGTCGTGAGCTTCTTCGCAAAGGCGAACGCGCCGTCGGCCTTGACGGCGAGGTCGTCGCCCGCGTTGTTCTGGAGGACGAGACCGGCGCCGGTCAGGCCGCTCGTCGTGCCTCCGACGGTGTAGGTCAGCGCCGGCGGAGGTGCCGCCTCGGGGCTGCCGCCGTCGGTCGCGCCGTCCGTCGCATTCACGCCCGCGTCCGTGCTGGGCGGAACCTTCGTGCCATCCACGTCGGTGCGGGGATCGGTTCCCTCGCTGCTCGAGTCGCTGCTTCCACACGCGACCGCCATGAGGGCGAGCGCTACGAATCCGAGGCCGAGCCGAGATTGGTTCATGGTGCGACGCTATGAGAGCCGTCTCCGAGAAGTCTCCGCGGATCGTCAAATGCGTGACGTTTCGTCGCAGATCGTGTGGGCATCACTGACGCTACGTAGCGACGCAGCAGCGACGTGCTCCACGCAACTCTGCGCGATCGTGGAGGACACGCAGCGCCCACCAGACCCGCACGTCACCACGCCTTCGCGGACACGTGGGGGAGCGGCGGCGATGTCGGGAGCCGTCAGCGCTGGATGCGGACGGTGGGCGACGCGCCCGTGAACTCGGCGCGGACGGTGACCTTCTCGCCTGCCTTCACGCTGAAGCGCTCACCGCGGCTCTCGCCGGTCGGATCGAACTGGAACCGCACGTCGTGCTGCCCCGGATCGAGGCTGACGCGTACCGGCGTTGCGCCACGCGAGGCCCCGTCGATCGCGACGCGGGTCCCTGGCTCGCCGAGGAGCTGGACGAGCGCCCGGCCCGCCTTCTCGCCTCCGCCCGCCGCGACCACGGGTGTCGCCGGGGCCCGCACCACCGCCGGCGCGCTGGTGGGCGGCGGCGC
>JAQBQL010000119.1 GCA_028287035.1 Labilithrix sp.
CGCCCCGAGGGTCGCGACCCCGCAGCGCCCGGCCGCGCCGGCCGTCCCGACCTTCGGCAGCGCCGGGATCGACGCGGCCCTGCGCGCGGCATGGCAGAAGGCTGGCCTCGCGCCCGCCGCCCGCGTCGACGACGCGACCTTCCTCCGGCGCGTCTACCTCGACGTGGTCGGCACGATCCCGACGCCGGACCAGACCACCGCGTTCCTCGCCAGCACGGACCCGGACAAGCGCGCCCACGCGGTCGACGCGCTCGTGGCCTCGCCGGCCTACTCCGAGCACTGGATGAACTACTGGGACGACGTGCTCATGGGCCGCGAGGCGAAGGGCCAGGTCGTCGACCGCGTCGCATTCCGGTACTGGCTCCGCGGCCGGTTCGCGCAGAACGCCCACTGGAACGACGTCGTCTCCGGGCTCGTCGCCGCCACCGGCCAGAACAGCGCCGGCGGAGCGAAGGTGAAGACCCCGCAGGCCATGATGATCCCGCTCGGCAGCGCAGTCCCCGAGAACGACGACGAGGCGGCGGAGCTCGAGAAGGTCAACGGCGCCGTCAACTGGACGCTCCGGTTCCAGGGAACGCCCCAGGACCTCGCCGGCAATGCCTCGCGCATCTTCCTCGGCGTCCAGATCCAGTGCGCGCAGTGCCACGACCACAAGACCGAGAAGTGGAAGCAGGAGGACTACCGGCGCTTCGCCTCGGCCTTCCTCCACGTGAAGGCCGACCCGATCGACAAGGGCAAGGCGATGGGCGACACGAAGCGCGTCGACGTCGTGGACCTCGGCAAGGTCGGCGCGCGGTACACGAAGAACGCCGATCTGGCGCCCATCGCTCGCGCGAAGGCAACCGCCCTCGACGGCACCGACCTCGAGAAGGGCGAGGGCACGCGGAAGGCGCTCGCCGCGTGGATGACGTCGAAGGAAAATCCGTGGTTCGCGAAGGCGTTCGTCAACCGAATGTGGGGCCACTTCCTCGGCCGCGGCTTCTACGATCCGGTCGACGACATGCGCGCCGTCAACACGCCAGCGCTCCCCGAGCTGCTCGACCGCGTCGCCGCCGACTTCGTGGCCCACGATTTCGACGTCGCCTGGCTCGTACGCACCCTCTGCGCGACCGAGGCCTACCAGCTCGGAGCGACCGCCGACGCGAAGACGGATCCCGAGAACACGCTCTGGACGCGCTTCCACCTCGTTCCGCTCGGCCAGGAGGAGCTGCTCAACGCGCTCCTCCGCGCCACCGACCTGGAGAGCGCGGCAAAGAAGGCCGGCATCGAGAACCTCGACAACCTGCGCGCGCAGCTCGTGCGGCAGTACGCGTTCCTCTTCGACGTCGACGAGACCGACGACGTTCCCGACTACTCCGGCACCGTCACCCAGGCGCTGTCGCTGCTGAACGGGGCGCTCGTGGGGCAGGGGACGCGGGCCATCCCCGGGTCGGCGCTCGACGACATCCTGGCGAGGCCCGGCGACGACGGCGCCCGCATCGACGCCCTCACGCTCCGCGTGCTCACCCGCAAGCCGAGCGCCACCGAGCGAGCGACGTGGCTCGCCTACGTGCAGGCCGCGGCCAAGGAGCCGCGCGACGCCCGCATTCCGCCCCCCGCCGCGAAGAACGCGGGCGACGGACCGCTGGCCCGCCTCGGCAAGAAGGCGCGCCCCGCCGATCCGCGCCGCGCGGCTTTCGAGGACGTCATGTGGGCGATGCTCAACTCCAGCGAATTCGTCTTCAATCACTGAGGCCCACCATGATCACGCGTCGTCAGCTCCTCCGCGCCGGGGTCACCACCGGCCTCGGTCTCGTCGTCGGTGAATGGCTCGAACGCGCCGCGCTCGCCGCGCCCGACGCCCCCGTCGCGGGCGCGAAGGCGAAGAGCGTCATCCTCCTCTACATGAACGGCGGCCCGTCCCACATCGACACGTGGGACCCGAAGACGGGCAAGGTCGCGGGGCCGGCGCGGTCGATCAAGACGAGCGTGCCCGGCCTCCTGGTAAGCGAGCACCTGCCGCTCCTCGCGAAGGACGCGAACAAGCTCGCGGTCGTCCGCGGCATGACCAGCAAGGAGGGCAACCACCAGCGCGCGCAGTACCTCCTGCGTACCGGCTACTCGCCCAACCCGACGGTGCTGCACCCGACGCTCGCCGCGTGGACCTCGAGGAAGCTCGGCGAGCCCGCGAGCGGCCTCCCTGCCAGCGTCAGCCTGGGCGGTCCGAGCCTCGGCGCCGGCTTCTTCGGCGTGCAGTACGGGCCGTTCGTGGTCCAGACGCCGGGGCAGCTCCCGCAGAACGTCGGCTACGGAATCGGCGTCGACGACGCGCGGTTCGCCGCACGGAAGGGCCTCCTCGAGGGCATGGAAGCCGACTTCGCGCGCGCGACGGGTGACGCGAAGATCGAAGGCCGGCGCCAGCTCTACGGAAAGGCCGACCGCCTCATGCACGCGGCGGCGCTCGAGGCGTTCGACATCGCCCAGGAGAGCGAGACCACCCGCGCCGCGTTCGGGGACACCCCGTTCGGCAAGGGCTGCCTGACCGCGGCGCGCCTCGTCGCCTCCGGCGTGCGCTTCGTGGAGGTGACGCTCGACGGCTGGGACACGCACAACGACGTGTTCGGTCGCACCAAGAAGCTGATGGGCACGCTCGACCCCGCGATGAGCTCGCTCCTCCACGATCTCCAGCGCCGCGGGATCGCCGACAGCACCCTCGTCGTGTGGATGGGCGACTTCGGGCGGACGCCCACCATCAATGGCAACGAGGGACGCGATCACTTCCCGAATGCGTGGACCGCGGTGCTCGCGGGCGCCGGCATACGAGGCGGCGTCGTGCACGGCCAGACCGACGAGAACGGCGCGAAGGTCGTGAAGGACCCGGTGACGGTGCCGGACCTGCTCGCCACGGTGGCGACGACGCTCGGCCTCGACCCCGCCGACGTGACGCAGTCTCCCGCCGGACGTCCAATCACGCTGACCGACGGCGGCACCCCGGTGAAGGCGCTGCTCGCCTGAGCCCCGAGCAGGGGCCGCGCAGGGAAGGATCCGCCGCGCGGCGCGTACACGCTGTCCATGCGCGCCCTGCTACCTTCGCTCGTCCTCGTCGGGCTGCTCGCCGCCTGTTCCGGGCGCGACGGCGCACCGATCGAGCCCGAACCCTCCACCCTCACCGGCGCGCCGGGGGTGGAGCCCGTCGATCCGGACGGGCCGCACGCGCTCGGCACGATCATCGTCACCGAGACCCGCGTCTCGGGCGCGCCCGCCCCGACCTCGCGGCTCGAGGCCGCATTCGCCGCCGACGGGGCCGCCGAGCAGACCTGCACGCGCCCGGTTGCGTCAGGGTGTGAGCTCGTCGTCCCGTGTCCCGGCGTGTCCGCGCCGGCGACCTCACCCTTCGATGCCGGTACGGTCACGGTCACGGGCGACGTCACGCTCTCGGCGGCGCCTCCGTACGCGAGCGGCTCGGTGGACGGCGCCGCGTTCACGTCCGGCGCCTCGCTCCGCGTGAGCGCCACCGGCGCCGCCGGCCCGGGCTTCGCGGCGTTCGAGGCCCGCATTACCGGGACCACCGAGGTGCGCGCAACGCCCGCCCTCGCGGAGATCCCGCGCGCCACGCTCTGGGGTGCCGCGACGGTCCCGGTCACCTGGGCGCCCGGCCACGACACGCTCACCGTGATCGCGCGCGGCGCCGGCGGCACGATCCGGTGCGCCGCCGAGGACGTCAGCGGTCGCTTCGACCTCCCCCGCGCGGTGGTGAAGGCGGCGCTCGGATCGGCGCAGACGCTCGAGCTCTCGCTCATCCGCGAGCGCCACGAGGTGAAGAAGGGCTTCGCCGCGAGGAGCGAGGTCGGCGCGAGCACCGGATGGCTGGCCCTCGCCACCTCCTCCGCCGAGTCGGCATCCTTCACGTGCGTGGGCGACGAATGCGCGGGCACCCCGGCCGCCGTCTCGTGCCAGGACTGCCGGACCGCGCTCTGCAAGGCGGAGTTCGATGCGTGCAGCGCCGACGCGACCTGCCCCATGCTCCGCACCTGCCTCGATGACTGCACGAGCGCCGCGTGCCGCAGCCAGTGCTTCGTGAAGTGGCCCCAGGCCGCCGCCAAGCAGAAGAACGCCGCGCTCTACGTCTGCCAGTGCACCACCCACTGCAGCGCCGAGTGCAAGGCGGACTGCAGCTGACCCACGTCTACTGCACAGCGTCATCCTCGGCACGCGCTTCCGTGCGACGAAAGGACGGGGTAGAAGGCTCGCCAGGATGTCGACCTCGCCCCACGACCCGTCCCGGGTCCCCTCCGCAGGACCGAGCGCCCCGAGCTCGCTGTCCCGAGAGCAGCTTCTCCACGTCCACGAGCTGATGCTCCGGTCGCGTGTCCTCGAGGAGCGCCTCATCACCATGTACAAGCAGGGTGACGGCTACTTCTGGATCGGCGGTCCCGGCGAGGAGGCGTTCAACGTGCCGCTCGGCCTGCTCGTCGACAAGGGGCAGGGCATCGAGCACGACTACCTGCACCTCCACTACCGATCGAGCGCGACGATGATGGCGCTCGGCGTCGACCCCGTCGATGCGCTCCGCCAGATGAAGAACACCGCGTCGGACCCGTTCTCGGGCGGCCGCAACTTCACCGGCCACTACTCGATCCGCAAGTGGAACGTGGCGCCGGTGAGCTCGCCCATCGAGGTGCAGTTCTCGATCGCGATCGGCACCGCGCGCGCCCAGAAGCAGAACAACGCGAAGGGCATCACGATCGTGCAGGGCGGCGACGCGGGCACGGCGGAAGGCGACTTCGCCACCGCGCTCGTGTGGAGCTCGCGCAAGGGCGCCGAGCTGCCGCTCCTCATGATCGTCACGAACAACCGCTACGGCATCTCGACGCCGTACGAGGGGCAGCACGGCGAGGAGACCATCGCCGCCCGCGGCCGCGCGTTCGGCATGCAGACGGCGGTGATCGACGGCAACGATCCCGAGGTGGCCTGGGCGGCCCTCAAGAAGGCCATCGATTACGTCCGCACCGAGAAGAAGCCCTACCTCCTCGAGGCCATGGTCTCGCGGCTCCACGGGCACTCCTCGGCGAGCGGCGCCAACTTCGTGAAGGACGAGGCCGACTGCCTCGCTCGCTTCGAGCAGCGGCTCGAGGAGAAGAAGCTCCTCACGCGCTCCGCGATGGACGAGATGCGTGCAAAGTACACGGCCGAGCTGCTGACCGCGTCGAAGAAGGTCCGCGAGGAGCCGTTCCCGGCGCCCGAGTCGGTGTGGGACCACGTGTTTTCCGAGAAGAACCTCGTTCGGGGAGAAAAATAGTCATGGCGACCATGGTGCAGGCCATCCGGATGGCCCTCCACGTCGGCGAGAAGCGTCTCGGCGTGACCGACATCTTCGGCGAGGACGTGGGGCAGCCGCTGGGCGGCGTCTTCACGGCGACGCAGGGGCTCACGACGACCTGGAACACGCCGCTCGACGAGCGCGGGATCATCGGGATGGCGATCGGCCTCGCGCTCGCGGGACAGCGCCCGGTCGCCGAGATCCAGTTCTGCGACTACGCCTTCAACACCATCGATCTCCTGAAGATCGCCGGCAACACCTGCTGGGCCACCGCCGGTGACTGGAACGTGCCGCTCGTGATGATGACGCCGGTCGGAGCCGGCATCCGCGGCAGCCTCTATCACTCGCACTCCTTCGACGCGCAGGCGACGCGCATCCCGGGGTGGAAGATCGTGATGCCCTCGAACCCGCGCGACGCCTACGGCCTCCTCCTGAGCGCCATCGTCGACCCGAACCCCGTGATGTTCCTCAAGCCGAAGGCGCTGCTGCGCGTGAAGGCGAAGCCCGGCGAGGAGATCCCCGGCGAGCCCGGCGACGAGAAGGCGCTCGCGAAGATGATCGACGCGCCCCTCGGCGACCGCACCAAGTGGCGGCCCGAGTGGCCGGCGCTCGAGGACCTGTTCATCCCGATCGGCAAGGCGCGCATCGCGCGTTCCGGCAAGGACGTGACCGTCCTCACGTACGGGCGCAACGTTCCGATGAGCGTCGCCGCGGCCGACGAGCTCGCGAAGGACGGCATCGAGGCCGAGGTCGTGGATCTACGCTCCTTGCACCCGTACGACTGGGAAGCGATCAAGGAGAGCGTCCGGAAGACCAACCGCGTGCTCTGCGTCAACGAGGACACCGAGATCACGAACTTCGGCGAGCACCTGATCCGCCGGCTCGCCGAGGAGCTCTTCTACGAGCTGCACGCGCCGCCGAAGCTGCTCGCCGGCGCGCACCTCCCGGGCATCGGCCTCGCCGACACGCTCGAGATGGCGAGCGTCCCCCAGAAGGACGGCATCAAGAAGGCGATCGCCGAGCTCGCGAAGCACCAGCCCTGAGGCGGGCCTAGCCCTCCTCGTCGGGGACCCCGCCGCCCATCTTGGCGAGGTCCTCCTGGCGGACCGTGCCGGCGTTGAACTTCGCGGCGCGGTCGCGCATGGTCGTCAGGACCTTCTCCGCCGGCGGCAGGTCACCCTGGATCCAGCGGAGCGGGTTGATGCGCGCCACCACGAACGAGCGCAGGTAAGGGCTCACGAGGCCCTTCTCGCGCAGCTTGGCGACGGCAGCGACGACCTTCTCCTCGACCTCGAGGGTGAGCTCGGCGAGCTTCTCGTGGGCCTCTACCGCCTGGGCGATCGGCGCGGTCGAGAACTGCTCGACCCGGCGCAGCACGGGGTGGTACGCGCCGCCCGCGAAGCGCGGATTCTTCTCGTAACACATGCCCAGCGTCACGAGCGACGGGTCCTCGAGGTAGAACGCGAAGCCCGATTCGCCGAGCGAGTCGTCCTCCTCGAGGAGGCCGCGGTAGATGCGGATGACCTCGAGGGAGCGCTCCTTCAGGTTGTGCGCCTTCTCGGTGTTGAGCGCGAGGATCTGCCAGGCGACCTCGCGCGTCGGCACGACGAGCGCGGTGATCGACTTCGCGCCGAGGCGCTGCATGGCGGCGAGCCGGTGCCGGCCGTTCGGCGTCCAGAAGCCGCCCACGCTCGCGGGTGCGGTGATGGCGATGACGGGATCGAGGAACCGGCCGGTCTTCTCGATCACCTCGGCGAGGCGCTTGTGGTGCGCGTCACTGAGGTCACGCTGGAACGGCGTCGGCTCGACCTTCGCGGTCGGGAGGATCGCGAACACCATCGGATGACCGCCGAGCGGATCCTTGAAGCGGCCCACCACCGCGCCGCCCTCGTGCGCGATGGCGCCTTCGAGCGTGGTGAGCGCGGGGTCGCCGGCCTCCAGCATGCAGTCGAGCGGCATGAGCCCGGCGGACTCCGCCTTCTGTTTGCGCGGGACGCGGCGGCGCGCGGGGCCCTTCCGCGCAGCGGTGCTCTTCTTCTTCGCAGCAGCCATGGTGGTCGATTCGTACCACGACCCTCGCGACGCCACGAATTCACCCGGTTTACGCTTCTTTACCCCTGCCAGGAGCGACGCGAGCGCACCCATGCAGCATCTGTATCGACGTCTCCGGAGGAGAGAAGAACATGACGCTCCAATCAATCGCATGGGCCGCTGGTGTGTTCGGGATCTTGTCGATCGCGAAGGGGATGTTCCTCCGGCGACGCTTCGCACGCCTCGCGTTCGACGGCGGCGGATGTGGCCCGCGGGGCTCCGCACCGTTCGGCGGGCACCATCGTGGCGGTCGCGGATGGGCGCCGTGGGCGCGCCGTGGCATCGGCCGCAGCTTCTGGCTGCGCGCGGTGTTCGCGCGGCTCGACACGACGCCCGGTCAGGAGCGCGAGATCCGCGCCGCTCTCGAGGACATGCAGGAGCGGGCACGCGACGCGAAGACGAGCCTGCCCGAGGCGCGCACCAACGTGGCGCGGGCGGTCCGCGGCGACGAGGTCGACCTCGGGGCCCTCGAGGCGGCGAGCGCGCGCCTCGACGCCACGAGCGAGATGATGAAGGACGCGTTCAACGGCGCCCTGAAGCGCATCCACGCCGTGCTCGACTCGCGGCAGCGCGAACGCCTCGCCGATCTCATCGGCAAGGGCTTCGGGCACCGCGGCTGGGGACGGAACGAGGGCAGCGGCGAGGGCGGCCCGTACCGCAGCACGCCCGCCGTCTGATCAGAGGCCGAGGAAGCGCGGGGCGTCGGGATCGAGCTTCGCGATGCGCACGAGGATCTCCTTCCGCTTCGCCTGGAGGACGGGGTCCTTCGCCGCGGCCGCCGCGAGCTGCTGCGGACGCGCCATCGCAAAGGCGAACGTCTCGGCCTTGTCCTCTTCCACGCCGCTCGTCGCGTACGAGGAGACGAAGCCGCCGTTCAGGAATCCGTCCTGGGCGAGCGGCTCCGACGCCCACGCCGCGCGCAGCGTGCGGCCGCCCGCGCCGTAGGCGAAGCCCGGCTCGTTCAGCAGATCCCACTGCGGGTCGGGGCTGATCGAGCCGTCGTCCGCGAAGTCGGCGAAGTGGAAGATCTCGTGATGGAGCCCGCGCACGAGGTCGGACTCGGAGCCGGCGACGTCGAGGAGCAGGAGGCCGCCGACGTTCGGCAGGGAGGGGATCGCGAGCTCGCCCTCGTGCAGCTCGTCGGTCAGCACGACGCCGCGCAGCCGCGCCTTCCCGAGGAAGCCCTGAGGGTAGCGCGCGAGCTCGCGGGTCAGGATCGCGCGGACCGCCGTCTCGCGCTCCGGCCGCGGCGCCACGCCCTGCACGGGACCGTGCGCGAGCTCCAGCTTGAACGGCTTCGTCGCCTCGAGCAGCGCGACGCCGTTCACCCGCTCGCCCTTCACCACGAAGCCGACCTTCTCGGCGTCGGCCGGCACGCCGTCGTCGTTCATCAGCTTCGGACCGGCCGCGCGAGCGACGAGCCCGACCGCGCTGGCGAGAGCGACGGCGCCGCAGACGAAGAGCACCGAGGGCGTCACGCGGATCCGGAACATCGACGACACTCTAGCAAAGGACAGGCGCGCGGCGACCCGCCCTTCGCCCGCATCCACGGTCCTCATTGCAGGAGCGCGGCGGCCGCGCCGATCGCCCACGTCATGTAGAGGCCCACGAATGCCGCGAGCGCCGCCGGGAAGGCGACCCGCGCGCCCGACCTCGCGAACCGGAGCGGCAGGTACAGGCGCCCGCCCTCGAACCGCGCCAGGTAGGCGGCGCGGCCCTGCCGGCCGAGCCGTCCGGCGAGCTGCCGATCGTGAGGGACGGGCGGCAGCGCCCGGAGGTCGTCATCGAGCCCATCGTGCTTGTCGATCATGCGGGCACCTTCTTCACGTGCTCGTTCTTCTCGAGCCTGTTCATCGCCTTGGCGAGCTGGGCGCGCGCGCGGGAGAGCCGCTGCCTCAGCGCCTCGTAGGACACGTCGAGCATGAGCGCGACCTCCTCCTGGTCCATGCCTTCGACGCCCACGAGGAGGAGGACCTCGCGCGATGCGACGGGAAGCGCTTGCAGCGCCTGCTCGAGCCGCGCGATCGACCGGTTTCGCTCGTGCTGGGCGTCCGGGTCGGTCACGACTGCGCCGCTCGTCATGGCCTCGACGCCGAAGGCGAAGAGGCGGCTGAGGTCGAGCATCGCCCACCGGCGGTGGCTCGTGAAGGCGTTGCGAGCGATCGTGAAGAGGTACGGTCCGACCCTGGTGTCCTCGCGGAGCCCCGGCGCGGCGCGCGCGAAGCGCAGCCAGGTCTCCTGCGCGAGGTCCTCGGCCGTGTCGCGCCGACCCGAGAGCCGCGCCAGGAACGAGAAGAGGCGCGCGTGGTAGGTCGCGTAGACGCGGTCGAACGCGGCGCCGTCGCCGCGGCGCAGCCTGCTCACGAGCTCCTGCTCCTCCGGCTGCGGCCCTTCCACGACCGAGAGAACGCCCCGGAACCGGGCGTGTGACCAACAAAATGCAGAGAAAAGGTTGTCACACGCCCGAGCGGCGGGCGTCATGACGGCATGTGGACCTTGATTCGCAACGGCGGCGTCGTCCCGATGCTCACGATCCTGCTGTTCGGCGCGCTCACGCTCGGGGCGTCGTTCTACTTCGCGATCAAGCCGCAGCGGCGCTCCCTCGGGTTCATCGAAAGCATGGCCCGCGCCACGCTCTTCGGGACGCTCGCCGCCACCGCGGGCGCGGTGGGGGCGACCCTCTACGCCGCGAGCCAGGTGTGGGAGCAACCGGACGGCGGGGCCGTGGTCGCCGCGCACCTGATCGTCCAGGGCCTCGCGGAGTCCACGAGCCCGCTCATCCTGGGCTTCTCGTTCCTCGCGCTGGCCGCGATGCTGTCCGCCGTCGGTCGCCGCCGCCTCGACGAGGCGAAGAGCTGAGGCGCAGAGGCGTCATCGCTCGGCAGTGACGCGCCGCCCGATGTCCGGCATGGTGGCTCCGTGGAGGTCCGGGAACGAACGCTCGCTCTCACGCTCGGCTCGCTGACGGCGTTCGCGCCGCTCTCGATCGACATGTACCTGCCGAGCCTTCCGAGCATCCAGCGGGACCTCGGCACGACCGCGAGCCTCGTGCAGCTCACGCTGTCGGCGTTCTTCGCCGGCATGGCCATCGCGCAGCTCGCGTACGGACCGCTCGCCGATCGGTTCGGCCGGCGCAGGCCCCTCGTCATCGGGCTCGGCCTCTATGTTCTCGCCTCGTTCGGCTGCGCGCTCGCGCCGAACATCCACGCGCTCATCGCCTTCCGGTTCCTGCAGGCGGTGGGCGGGGCCGCCGGCATCGTGATCGCGCGCGCGGTGGTCCGCGATCTGAGGTCGGGCGCCGAGGCGGCGCGGCTCTTCTCGCTGCTCATGCTGGTGATGGGCGTCGCGCCGATCCTCGCGCCGCTCGTCGGCAGCAGCCTTCTCCTGCTCGGCACCTGGAGGCTCGCCTTCGCGCTGCTCGGCATGATCGGCTTGCTCGTCCTGCTGATCGTGCCACGCGTCCTGCCCGAGACCTCCCGGAGTCGCCTCGAGCGGCTCGACGTGCGCAGCGTCGCCGGGGGCCTGCGCGAGCTCGGGCGTGATCGCGACTTCGTGGCGTACTCGCTGGCCGGCGGCTTCTCGCAGGCCGGGATGTTCGCGTACATCGCGGGCTCGCCGTTCGTGCTGATCCAGATCTTCCACCTCTCCCCGCAGGCGTACGGGTGGGCCTTCGGGGCGAACGCCGCGGGCCTCATCGCTGCCTCCCAGCTGAACCGGCGGCTGCTCGCGACGTCCACGCCGGCGCGCGTGCTCGGCAAGGCCATCGTGGTCTCGCTGCTCGCGGGGCTCGCCTACGTGGCGCTCGCTCTTGCGCATCTCGTGGTGCTGCCGGCGGTCCTCGCGTGCCTCTTCTTCTTCGTGGCCATGCTCGGCTTCGTCGGTCCCAACGCGACCGCCATCGCGCTCGAGGGTCAGGCGGTCCGCGCGGGCCTGGCCTCGGCAGCGCTCGGCTCCGGGCAGTACGTGATCGCGGCGGTCGCCTCCGCGGCGGTCGGCCTCTTCGAGAACGGCACGATGCTCCCGATGGCATCGGTGATGGCGCTCTGTGCGCTCGCCAGCGCGCTCGCCGCGGCCACGCGCCGGGGTGCACGGCCCGGTGCTAGGATCGCCTGAGATGGCGAAGCGAGAGCGCACCGAGCGGCGCGAGGCCGAACGTCAGGCGCTCAAGATGGCGAAGGCGCGCATGAAGCTCGCCGCGCTCGAGGCGGGCGGCGGTCCGGATCGTCCGATCGAGGTGACGAGCGCCTCCATCATCGAGCCGCATGCGTCGAGCATGCACTGCGCGTCCTGCGACAACCCTGGCGTGCGCGTCGAGGAGCATGTCGCCGAGACGTTGCGCGCAGCGGAGGGCGAGCCCGAGCGCCGGCTTCGCGTCGTCCACGTGCGGTGCCCGCGCTGCGGGACGCGGCGGCCGGTGTACTTCCGGATCGGTACGGCGCTCGCGAACTAGGGAAAGCCGTCGTCGGCCGCGGCGTCGAGCCGGACGAGCAGCTCCTTCCGCCGCGCGAGCACGCCCTCGAGCGCCTTCTTCGAGAGAAGGGAAGTGCCGGCGCTCTCCTCGCCGATCGCGGCGGTGAGCGAGGCCTCGTCGAGCGCTCGAACGCGGTCTGCGAAAGCGCGCGAGAAGCGATCGATGCCGGCGAGCAGGCGGCGGCTCCGCGCGAGGCCATCGGCGGGCGGCACCTCGAAGAACGCGCCGTCGTTGTCGATGACCAGGAGGCGGCCCGTCGCCGGATCCTGCCCGACGTTCCCGCCGCTCCACCGGTCCCAGTTGCCGGTGAGGAAGTCGAAGGCCACGAGCCTGCTGATCTGCGCCGCGAGCATTCGTCGATCTTCGGGGATGCTGGCGCCGCTGCGGAGCCACGCCTTCCACTCGCTCGCGAGCGGCTCGCGCTCGAGCGCCATGAAGCCGAGCTTGTCGATCCACGGGATGACCGCGCCCTTCACGACTCCGCCCCGCGCGAGGACGTCGCGCGTGAAGAGCTCGCCCGCGCCCGACGTGCCGGCCGCCGCCGACAGCGCGCCCTCGTCGAAGGTCCGGAAGAAGGCGGGCGTCACGTCGTCCATGCCGAGCCAGAGCCCGAGGCGATAGGCGGCGATCTCGCCCTTGTAGCGAAGGGGTCCGCGACGGGACGCCGGCTTGAAGACCGCCCGCTTGCCGTTCGCGAGGTCCACGCGGAAGACCACGGACGTGTGCCCGATGCTCTTCGCCGCGGTCGGGGCGGCGGTCAGCCACGCCGTCCCGTCCTGGGCCGGCAGCGGCGCGGGCGAGGGTGCGGGAGACAGGCGCGGCGCCGTGGACACCTCCGCCGAAGGGGCGTCGCTCACGCCTGCGTCCGTCGCCGTCGGCGCGGCAGCGGCTGCGTCGGGTGCGTCCGCGCCGCCCTTCCGGCAGCCTGTGGCCATCACCGCCGCGAACAGGAGCGCGACGGCGCGCCGGTCAGCCGGCGGCACGGGCGATGAACGCCTTGATCGTGGCGTCCACGAGCTCGGGTTGCTCGATCGGCGCGACGTGCGTCCCCGCGGGGACGGTGAGCAGCTCGGCGCCCGGGATCTGCTCGGCCATCCACGACGAGAGGGAGCCCGGCGTGAACGTGTCCTTCTCACCCGCGATGATGAGCACCGGCACGTCGATCTCCTTCAGGTACGTCTCGGCGCTGTGCGCGCCGGCCGCCCGGAGCATCTTCAGGAACATCGGCAGGTCCACGTGCGTCATGTGCCGGAGATACGGCAGCATGTCCTCGCGGCGGACGTTGTCGGGGTCGACGTCACCCGCGAGGAGCGCCGCGCGGAACGCCATCTCGGGCGGGATGCGCGACCAGATCGCGCGCGCCAGGTCAGGCTGCTTGTCGACGATCTGCGTGAGCTTCGGCAGCACCGCATCGAGAATGGGCAGGCCGCGGAACGAGCTCGTGACCTTGCCGTAGCTGCCGCACAAGAGGACGATGCCCTTCACGTGCTCCGGGAAGAGCCGCCACGTCTCGAGGCACACCTGCGTTCCCATCGAGTGGCCGAGCAGGATGCACGGCGGGTCGCCGAGATGCCGGCGTACCGCCATCAGGTCACGCGCGTGCTGCGCGATGTCGACCCGCTCGGGATCGGCCGGAGCGGCGCTACGCCCGTGGCCGCGGTAGTGCCAGTGCGCGACGTCGCACAGCTCGGCGACGTCGTTCCACAAGTACTTCCATATGAAGCCGTCGCAGAGGATGCCGTCGCAGAAGATCGCACGGAGCCGCTTGCGCTCGTCGCTCTGCGCCGCGCCGCCCCCGTGGCGCGGCATCGTGCGGAGGAAGAGCCGCGTGCCGTCCTCCGCGAGGACCGTGTCGTGGATCTCCGACGGATCGGGCGCGCCCCCGGGGGGAGGCGCGACCGACAACGGCGGACGGACGCTTTCGCTCACGGTCTGTCGCTCACCTGAAGAACATCGGATGCGTCACGGGAGGAGCGGGAGCGCGGCTCCTGCTCGGCGCAGCTCAGGGCTCGTCTTCCTCGTCGCCGCCGTCGACCTCGTTGACGCTCGGGAGCTTCTTGATCTCGAGGCGAGAGATCTTCCACGCGCGCTGGACGACCCAGGACAGCGAGCGGTCGAGGCGCGCGGCCTCTTCCTTGATCTCCTGCAGCATGGACTCGGGGAAGTAGAGACTCTGCTTCCGCTTGTCGGTCTTCGAGCTCTCGGTGCGCAGGTTCGAAATCGAGTCCTTGTCGTTCGCCAAGGGGGCCTCCTCAGGTGGTGAGCGTGCGTACGTACAGCGCGTGGGGGAGCGAAGTACTGAATGCCAGCGTAATGCAAGGGGATCTCAGCGAAGAGGACCCTTACCCCGACAATGATCCACTTCTAGGGGAGTTCCGTCCAGCGGTTTTATCGCTTCAACACGGCGCGCCCGGGGCAGTAGCTTCACTTCGTGAAGTCCATCACGAGGCGCGGACGCGCCTTCTTCCTCACCCTGACCGCCTTCGCAGGTGGCCTCGCGGTCGGTGGTCTGCGCGCCGACGCCACACCGGAGACGGAGAACGCCTACCAGGCCGTCGGGCAGATGGGCCGCGTTCTCGTGCAGATCGAGAACAGCTACGTCGACCCCGTCGACCGCGGCAAGCTCCTCGAGGGCGCCATCAAGGGCATGGTCGAGAACCTCGACCCGCACTCCAACTACCTGCCGCCGGACGAATGGAAAGAGTTCCAGAACGACACCGAGGGGCGGTTCGGCGGGGTCGGGCTCGAGGTCGACGGCCGGAGCGAGAAGCTCATCGTCATCGCGCCCATCGAGGGGTCGCCTGCCGCACGCGCCGGCATCCGGAGCGGCGATCAGATCGTCGCGGTCGACGGCGAGGACGTGCTCACGTCGCCGCTCGATCGCGTGGTGAAGCGGATGCGTGGTGCCGCCGGCACGAAGGTGAAGATCACGGTCCACCGCGAGAGCGGCCGCGGCACGCAGGTCGCCGGCTCACCCGACGCGGGGGTCGCCGCCTCCGCTCCGCTGCCCGGCGACCGGGACGGCGGCGCGCCCGCGGAGCGCACGGGACAGACGCTCACCTTCGAGGTCACGCGCGAGGTCATCCACGTCTCGAGCGTCACCTACAAGCTCCTCGACGGCAACATCGGGTACCTGCGCATCAAGCAGTTCCAGGAGCGCGCGCATGCCGAGCTGATGGCGGCGACCGCGAAGCTACGCGCCGAGGCGAAGGGCGGGACGCTCACCGGCATCGTGCTCGACCTTCGCAGCAACCCGGGCGGGCTCGTCGACGAGGCGGCCGAGATCGCCGACGAGTTCCTCGCCACCGGCGGCATCTACTCGATGAGGCACCGGGGTCAGGTGATCGAGGAGCTGCGCGCCCGGGGTGGGGGCGCCTTCGTCGATCTTCCGGTGGTCTCCCTCGTCAACGAGTGGAGCGCGAGCGCGAGCGAGCTCCTCGTCGGCGCCCTCCAGGACAACAAGCGCACCACCGTCGTCGGCTCGAACACGTTCGGCAAGGGCAGCGTCCAGTCGATCCTCCCGCTGCCGAACGGCTCCGGGCTCAAGCTGACGACGGCGCGGTACTACACGCCGAGCGGCCACGCGATCCAGGCGGACGGCATCCATCCGGACGTCGTCGTCGAGGCCGCGACGCAGGGCGCCGACGCCCCGAAGGTGCTGCGCGAGCGCGATCTGCCGGGGCATCTCGCGGCCGAGGGCCCGCAGGGCCAGAGCGTGCCGCGCGATGCAGGCGCCGTGGTCATCGACGGCGGCACGCCCGAGGAGGTCAGCGGAACCCTCGCCCGCGACGTGCCCTTCGACCCGTCCTCCTCGCCCGACGTCGTCCTGCGGGTCGGGTACGCGATGCTGAAGGCTCGCGTCGGAAAACCGGCCGGCACGAAGTAGACCTCTGAACGGCGGGCGCGCTCCGGCCGTTCCACGGGGGGCATGTCGTCGCTTTCCCAGCTGTTCGCGGTCTTCGAGCGCATTCCCTGCGAGGAGCTCCGGCTCACCACCGGCGAGAATCCGTTCGTCATGCTGAACGACGGGGCGAAGAAGCCGATCGGCACGAGCCCCATGACCGCGCAGCACATCCTCGCCGCGGCCGGCGAGGTCCTCTCCGACGAGGAGATCGAGGCGCTGCCCACCAGCCGGCCCCGGGTGGTCCGGCACGAGGCCGACGGCGAGAGCTGGGTCATCGAGGTGTCGCGGGCCCGGTCCGGCCTCTCCCTGTCCGTGCGCCGTGCGCGCGGAGTGGTCGCGCGCATGGACCGCCGTACCGTCGCTCTCGCGGTCGACGACCTGGAGCTCGAGGAGGTGGTCGAGCTGCGCACGGCCGGCGGCGGCGGGAGGAGCACGTCCTATCGCAGCCCACCCAACGCGTCGGTGCCGAGGCTCGACGTCCCGCCGCCCGCCAGCAAGCGCGAGAGCGCGACGCACGTGGTCAGCGCGGTGACGGGCTCGGCGTACTACCCGACGCCGGCGCCGCTCGCGCACGGCCGCAAGCGCATCGACTCGCTGCTCCACGGGATGGTGGAGGCACAGGCCTCCGACCTCCACCTCTCCGCCGACAACCCGCCCGTCCTGCGCGTGCACGGCGAGATGCAGTTCGCGCGGAACAAGGCAGCCTTCACGTCCTCCGAGATCGACGCCCTGATCCGCGAGATCATGACCGAGAAGGCGCGCGCCGACTGGGAGGAGCTACGCGACGCCGACTTCGCCTACGAGGTCGAGGGGCTCGCGCGCTTCCGCGTGAACGTGTTCCAGGATCGCAAGGGCACGGGCGCCGTGCTCCGCCAGATCCCCATCGAGATCAAGACCGCCGAGGAGCTCGGGCTGCCGAAGGCATGCCTCGACCTCTGCTACCTGTCGAAGGGCCTCGTGCTCGTCACCGGGCCCACGGGGTCCGGCAAGTCGACGACGCTCGCCGCGATGATCGACCACATCAACAAGAACCGGTCCGATCACATCATCACGATCGAGGACCCCGTCGAGTTCATCCACCCCAACCAGAAGTGCCTCGTCAACCAGCGCGAGGTCGGGCAGAACACGAAGAGCTTCAAGAACGCGCTCCGCGCTGCGCTGCGCGAGGATCCGGACATCGTGCTCGTCGGTGAGATGCGGGATCTCGAGACGATCTCGATCGCCATCGAGACCGCCGAGACGGGTCACCTCGTGTTCGGCACCCTCCACACCACGACGGCCGTGAGCACCGTCGACCGCATCATCGACCAGTTCCCGACGGACCGTCAGGCGCAGATCCGCGTGATGCTGAGCGAGTCGCTGAAGGGCGTCGTCGCGCAGGGCCTCTGCAAGAAGATCGGCGGCGGGCGCGTCGCGGCGCACGAGATCCTCCTCGGGACGACGGCGGTGAGCGCGCTCGTCCGCGACGGCAAGACGTTCCAGATCCCGAGCATCATGCAGACGTCGAAGAACATGGGCATGGTCACCATGAACGACTCGCTCTTCTCGCTCGTCCAGAAGAAGCTGGTCGAGCCGAAGGAGGCCTACATCAAGGCGGTCGACAAGGCGGGCCTCCTCGCCATGTTCAAGGGCGCGAACCTGCCGACGAGCTTCACGCCCTAGTCGTCGTTCTTCAGGACGATGGCCGCGTGCACGAGCGGCATCAGCAGCACGAACGTGATCGCGACGAGCGCGAAGCTCACCCACGTCCACTCGGCGGGGGCGCCGATGCGCGCGAGCGACGCCACCATGATGACGATGCCGAGCACCGCATGGCTGCGCGACGGCGTGCTCCAGACGAGCGCGCTCGTCGTGACGGCGAGCACCGCGCAGCCCGCGGCGAGGAGGCTCTTCCAGTTCCAGGGAACCGGGTTGCCGTGGAACCACGCGATGAGCGCGAACGCGGTGAGGGCGCTGTAGAACAGCAGCGCCATCGATCCGATCAGTGCAGCTCGCCTCGAGGCGTTCTCGTCCACCACGACTGGAGGCGAGTGTATCACCCGCGAACGCGGATCGCGTAGGTCAGCTTGACGACGCTCTTCAGGACGTTCGGGACGCGCTTGAACAGGTTGATCGAGGGGGGCCGCTTCTCCATGACGCGGACCGGGATCTCCCGGGTACGCACGCCGCCGCGATCGGCGCGGATGACGAGCTCGCTGGCGAACACGTCCTTGTCGACGAGGCAGGCGCGGACCACGTCGAGGAGCGCGGTGCGGCGGAAGGCCTTCAGGCCGTGCGTGTCCGTCCCGCGGAAGCCGAGGAGCACCTTGAGCATCGTCGAGTACGCGATGCTGGCGACGTGGCGGATGGCCGGTCGATCGTCCTCGGCGCCGGTCGCGAGCTTCGATCCGATGACGAGATCGGCCTCACCGGTGTCGAGGATCTCGACGGCGCGCCGGTGGAAGTCGGCGTCGCACAGGTCGATCTCGTCACAGATGACGATGGCGCCGCGGGCGAGCAGGATGCCCTGCTTGAGCGCCTTGCCGTAGTTCGGCTCGCCCATGCTGATGATCTTCACCTGGCCATCGGAGTCCGCGCCGTACTTCTCGGCGAGCTCCTGGCCTATGGCCACGGTGCGATCCTTCGAGCCGTTCTCGGCGAGGATGATCTCGTAGCTCCAGCCCATCGGCTTCAGGCGCTCGCGCAGATCGACGACGGCGGCGTGGAGGATCGCCTCCTCGTTGTAGACGGGGATCACGACCGAGATCCGAGGATCCACGGAGGCGGCGGCAGCGGCGGCGGGCGGCGGTGAGTTGGGCGCGGTCATCGGAGGCGAAGGTCGACTCTTCTAGTACGATCTTCTCGCGGTCGCCAAGCAGGCAGTGGCGTAGTAGGGTCGCGCCCGCGATGAAATCCTTCGTTTTCCCTGGCGGGCTCGTGCTCGCCGTCGCGCTCGCCACCTCCGCGGCGGGTTGTGGCAAGGACCCGCCCAAGAAGCCCATCGACGAGCCGAAGACGGCCACGCCCGTTCCGTCGGACATGGTCTTCAACGACTTCGTTCCCTCGAATGGCGGCCCCGGCATCACGGGCGTCAAGACGGACGGCGGGATGCTCGAGGGCGGCATGGCCGACACGCCGGCCGCGGCGGGCGAGCCCGCGGATGCGCCCGGCGCGGACCCGGCAGGCGCCGGCGGCGGCGCGAAGATGAAGGTCACCGATCCCGGCGCCGAGCCGCGGTCGCCCCGCAAGTACTCGTTCGGCGCGGGCAAGGTCGACAAGCGCGTCATGACCGTGCGGCAGAGCGCGGTTCGCGAGGGGTCCCCCGAGCAGGGGCAGACCTTCGCGGTGACCGCGGACTTCACCCCGAAGGCGGTCAAGCCCGCGGGCGCGCGCTTCGAGATGAAGGTCCTCAAGATCGACATCCCCGATCTGCCTGCCGCGCAGAAGGCCCAGGCCACCGCGCAGCTCGCCGCGTTCAACGGGCTCGCCGGTCAGTTCGACGTGAGCGCGCACGGCGACGTGGGCGAGGTCGACTTCAAGGCCGACGAGCGCATGCAGGGCGGCGGCGCCGAGGTGATCCTGCAGAGCCTCCAGCAGGCGCTCGAGGTCGCGGTCGCGCCGCTCCCCACCGAGGCGATCGGTACGGGCGCGAAGTGGGAGTCGACGGTCGCGCGCAAGGAGCGCGGACAGGAGATGACCATCAAGAAGACGTTCACGCTCGCCGAGGTCTCGGCAGACGGCGGCACCGTCGACGCGACCGTCGAGATCTCCGTCCCGAAGCACCCGTTCCAGGCGCGCGGCGCTCCGCCCGGCGCGACCGAGGAGCTGAACGGGAAGGGCACGTACCAGTACGTGTTCAAGTTCGATCACATCGCGACGAAGGTGAACGGCGAGATGACGCTGAACCACCGCATCGAGGCTCCCGCCGGGGCCGGCGCGCCCAAGCAGGGCGCGACCGAGGTGATCAAGCTGAAAAACACCCTGGACGCTGTCCCCGGGAAGTGACCCGAGAGGGGCGCGGCCGGGCCGCGGCCCGTTGACACGCGAGCGACGCCGTACGAGGAAAACGCGAGACCAAGGAGCGTGCGATGGCCGAAGGCTTGAACAAGGTGATGTTGCTCGGAAACCTCGGCGCGGACCCCGAGCTGAAGATGACCCAGGGCGGTCAGGCGGTGCTGAAGCTCCGTCTCGCGACGACCGAGACGTACCTCGATCGCAACCAGCAGCGCCAGGAACGCACGGAGTGGCACTCGGTGTCCCTCTGGGGCAAGCGCGGTGAGGCACTCGCCAAGTTCCTGAACAAGGGCGACCGCATCTTCGTCGAGGGCTCGCTCCGCACCTCGAGCTACGAGAAGAACGGCGAGAAGCGGTACTCGACCGACATCAACGCGTCGAACGTCATCCTTGCCGGCGGCGGCCGCGCACGTGGCGCAGGCGAAGACATGGGCGGCGGCGGCGGTGGCGGCGGCGGCGGCGGTGGCGGCGGCGG
>JAQBQL010000121.1 GCA_028287035.1 Labilithrix sp.
TCTCACCGAGACAGCAGGTGGCGCTCGTCGTCGGCGCCGCGGCCGCCGGTGCGCTCGTGGTCGGCCTCGTCGCGCTCGCCGGGACGAGCGGGAAGGGCGACGAGCCGCCGCCGCCGATCCGGACCGCTCCGCACGAGGCCGGGGTCCCCGTCGTGCCCGAGACGCGTCTCGTCGCGCCGGTCGTGATCGCGCCGCCGCCCGCCGTCGACGAGCGCCTCGACGCCGGCCCGGACGCCGCGCCTACGACCCGGCCGCGACCTCGCTCTTCAGGAGCGAGATGACCTGCTCGCGCTGCGCGGTGCTCAGCTGACCCTCGATGGCGAGGCGAACGCGCGCGTCCCGCCCGATGACGACCACCGTGCTGGTCCCGCGCCGGATCCCGGCCGCGCGCTGGAACACGCCGTCCCAGTCGCAGTAGATGGTCGCCCCGACCTTCCGCGACTCGCTGCGGATCGCGTCCTTCACGAAGCCGCGGATTGGCCAGTAGTCGTAGCCCTGCACGTCGGCGACGGGGACGAGCGCCACGGCCTCCTTGTACTGCCCGCCGCGCGCGAGCCGCGCGAGGTCGTCCTTGAGGGCGACGTTCAGCTTCGCCGAGTCCTTGTCCTCGTAGAGGATGAGCATGGGCTTGCCATTGACCGCCCGCAGGTCGAGGCGGCGGTCGTCGGCGTCGACGACGCTCGTGGCGGGGCGCAGGGCCCCGGTCTCCGGCAGCGCGCCGGCGACCGGCGCCACGCTTGCCACGGTGAGAAAGGATGCCGCGGCCAGGAGGCTGCGGGAGATGCGTGCATTCGTCATGTTCCTCGTCGTGGTGGCGGAGCCCTGAGCCAGTCCCGGATCTGGTGCGTCCACGTGCTCGTCGCTCCTGCAGCGACGATGCCACCGGCCGCCTCGACGACGTCGCGCAGGCCTTCGGCGGCGGGACCGCCCACCACCCAGGTGGTGCGGCTGCATGCCTTGCCGTAGGCCTTGAAGAGAGCCTTCGGCGACGGCGGATCGATCGACGCCGAGAGCCCGACCACGCGCGGCGCCATGCTCCGCACCGCCTCGCCGACGGCGGTGGGCGGCATCATCGCGCCGAGCACGATGGTGCGCGCGCCGTTCGTCGCGAAGCGCAGCGCCGCCCCGAGGAGACCGAGCACGTGCTGCTCGTGATCGATGCAGGCGAGGAGCACGAGCGGCCCGTCCGCGCGATCGACGGAACGCAGCGCCGCGCGCACCGCGAGCTCGAGGCGCTCCGACACCATGTGCTCCTGGGCCACGGACGCCTCGCCGGCCTCCCAGCGGCGCCCGACCTCGCGCAGGACCGGCGCGACGAGCCGATCGAAGAGGGTCTGGGCGTCGAGCATCATCGCGAGCCTCGTGAGCTCGCTGTCGATCGCCGTGGCGTCCCACCGCTGCATGGCGGCGAGGATGCGGTCCTGGGCGACGCCGATCCCGTCGTCCGCCGCCGGCTCGGGGTCCCGGCCGCCGTTCGCCTCCAACGTGGCGAGCGCGACCCGCGCGGCCTCGGCCGGCGCGGTGCCCCCGGCGACGAGGTCACGCATGCGCACGAGCAGCGCGACGTCCTCCGGTGAGTAGAGGCGGTAGGCGGCGGCGGTGCGGCGAGGCACGGGGATGCCATAGCGGCGCTCCCAGGCGCGCAGGGTGGTCGCAGGGACCCCGCAGAGCTCGGCCGCCACCTGGATGCGGTAGGGCCCCGCGTCGCCCCTCGCGGCTGCGCCTGGGCTCGTGGAAGCGGACGCGCCCGCCCTCGGCCCGCGCTTTGTCGCGGACGTGGCGGGGATCCTGCGCTGGGTCATGCTAAGGATTGTCTAATGTTGGTCGACACCTTGTGCAAGCAGAACGAGCGTCCCCATGCGGTGGTCATCGGTTCCGGCTTCGGTGGGCTCGCCGCTGCCGTGCGCCTCGGGGTCCGCGGTTATCGCGTGACGGTGCTCGAGAAGCTCGGCGCCCCGGGCGGCCGCGCGTACGTCCGCCACCGCGACGGCTTCACCTTCGACTCCGGCCCGACGGTCATCACGGCCCCGCAGCTGTTCGAGGAGCTGTGGGAGCTTTGCGGGAAGAAGCTGTCGGACGACATCGACCTCCGCCCGGTGACGCCGTTCTACCGGATCCGCTTCCACGACGGGCAGGTCTTCGACTACACGGGCGACGGCGAGGCGATGAAGCGGGAGATCGCGCGCTTCTCGCGGAAGGACGTGGCCGGCTACGAGCGCTTCCTCGCCGCGAGCGAGGACATCTTCAAGATCGGCTTCGAGCAGCTCGCGCACGTTCCCTTCGGCTCGTGGCGGTCGATGGCGAAGATCGTCCCCGAGATGATCCGCCTCCAGAGCTTCCGCTCGGTGTACGGCCTCGTCAGCTCCTTCATCGAGAACGATCGGCTCCGGCAGGTGATGTCGTTCCATCCGCTGCTCGTGGGCGGCAATCCGTTCACGACCACCTCGATCTACACGCTCATCGCGTTCCTCGAGCGGAAGTGGGGCGTCCACTTCCCGATCGGCGGGACCGGCGCCCTCGTCCGCGGTCTCGTCGGCCTCCTCGAAGGGCAGGGGGGCACCCTGCGCTGCAATGCTGGCGTGGAGGAGATCCTGGTCGACGGCGGGCGCGCGACGGGGGTGCGCCTCGAGAACGGTGACATCCTCGCGGCCGACGTCGTCGTGTCGAACGCCGATTCGGCGTGGACGTACCGCCACCTGCTCGCCCCCGAGCACCGCCGGCGCTGGACCGACAAGCGCGTCGAGAAGATGCGCTACTCGATGGGCCTCTTCGTCTGGTACTTCGGCACGAAGAAGCAGTACCCGGACGTTGCTCACCACACCATCCTGCTCGGTCCGCGCTACCGCGGGCTGCTCGAGGACATCTTCGACAAGAAGGTGCTCGCCGACGACTTCAGCCTGTACCTGCACCGGCCCACCGCGACCGATCCGGCGCTCGCGCCGGAGGGGTGCGACGCGTTCTACGTCCTCTCGCCGGTGCCCCACCTCGAGAGCGGCACCGACTGGGCGACCGAGAGCGAGAAGTACCGGAAGCGCATCGCCGACCTGCTGGAGAAGACGGTCCTCCCCGGCCTCGCCGAGAACCTGGTGGTGTCCGAGACGCTGTCGCCGCAGGGCTTCCAGGACCAGCTCGCGGCCTTCCGCGGCGCGGCCTTCGGCATGGAGCCGGTGCTCACGCAGAGCGCCTACTTCCGGCCGCACAACCGCAGCGAGGACGTCGAGAACCTGTTCCTCGTCGGCGCCGGCACGCACCCGGGCGCCGGCGTCCCCGGGGTGCTCTCGTCGGCGCGCGTGCTCGACTCGATCGTGCCCGATCCGGCGGTCTTCAGGCGGGCGTCGCCCAGCACGGCCGCCGCGGAGTGATGCGGTGACCACGCCCGCCGAACAGGAGCTCGAACGCGTCCTCCGCAAGGGGTCGAAGTCGTTCCATCTCGCGTCGCTCGTGCTCCCGCGGCGGGTGCGCGTGCCGACCCTCGCGCTCTACGCGTTCTGCCGGCACGCCGACGACCTCGTGGACGACGCCGGCAGCGACAAGGCAGCGCGCGTGGCCGTCGACACCCTGCGGGCGCGCGTCGACCGGCTCTACGCCGGCACGCCCGGCCCGTCGGTCGTCGAGCGGGCCTTCGCCGACGTCGTGGAGCGCTTCGCGATCCCGCGGGCGCTGCCGGACGCGCTCGTCGAGGGGATGGAATGGGACGCGAGCGGCCGCACCTACGAGACGCTCTCCGACGTGCGCGCCTACGCGATGCGGGTGGCCGGCTCGGTGGGCCTCATGATGACGCTCATCATGGGCGGGCGCGCGCGCGAGGTGCTGGCCCGCGCGTGCGATCTCGGAGTCGGCATGCAGATGACCAACATCGCGCGCGACGTCGGCGAGGACGCGCGGCTCGGACGCATCTACCTCCCGGCGCGCTGGCTCGAGGACGCCGGCGACGACCCCGGACAGCTGCTCGCGACCCCGCGGCCGACCCGCGCGGTGCGCAGCGTCGTCGAGCGTCTCCTCGGCGAGGCCGAGCGCCACTACGTCCGCGCCGACGCAGGCATCCCGTACCTGCCTGCCGACTGCCGCATGTCGATCCGGGCCGCGCGCCTCGTCTACGCCTCGATCGGCGGCGAGATCGCGCGCGCGGGACACGACTCGGTCACGCGCCGGGCGATCGTGTCACGGCGGCGCAAGCTCCTGCTGGTCGCCCGTGCGGGGGCGGTCCATGCGTGGCGCCCGCGGCCGCTCCTCGGCACCCCCATGCCCGAGGCCGCGGGCCTCCTCGCCGCGATCGAGGCGGCATGAGCGCCGTCGAACGCGCCGCGGACCGTGCGCTCGGCGTCCTCCGGGAACGCGCCGGTGACGAGCTCGTCGAGCGGCTCGAGCATCTCGACCGGGTGCGCTCGGCGCGCCCTCGCGACGCTGCGCTGCCGCCTCCCGACGCGGGCGCGGCGGTGGACACCGACGTCGTGCTCGCCGGCGGCGGCCTGAGCCTGCTCGTCGCCGCCGAGCTCGCGCGCCTCGGGGTGCGCGTCACCGTCCTCGAGCGCACCCGGGCCGGGGAGGCGCATCGCGAATGGAACGCGAGCGACCACGAGCTGCGCCCGCTCGTCGAGACCGGCCTCGTGACGGAGGCCGAGCTCGACGCGCTCGTCGTGGGGCGTTACCGCGACGGCCTGTGCGCCTTCCACGGAGGCACGCCGCGCCACGTTCGCGGCGTGCTCGATCGCGCGGTCGACGCAGGGCCACTCCTGGCGCGCGTCCGCACCGTCGCGGCGGAGCGGGGCGTGCGCTTCGTGGATCATGCGTCCGTGGTGGCGGTGGGCAGCGGCAAGACGGCGGTGCGGGTCGGTTACCGGGAAGGAAGCGGAGCCGGGCTCCGCGACCTGACGGCCCGGGTGCTCGTCGATGCGCGCGGCTCGGCGAGCCCGTACGCGACGGCCGACCTCGTCTGCCCGACGGTCGGCGGCGTGCTGCGCGGTCTGCGTGCCGGGGACGGGCCGCGCGAGGTCGACGCCGGCGTGGGCGACATCCTCGTCACGACCGAGCACGCCGATCCGGAGCACGGGCTCCAGCACGTGTGGGAGGGCTTCCCGGGCCGCCCCGGTGAGGTCACGGTCTACCTCTTCTACTACGCCCGCGCGGGGGCGGTGGGGCGAGGCCCCGGCACGCTCGCCGGCCTCTATGCGCGCTTCTTCGAGACGCTCGGCTCGTACAAGGAGGGCGACGCATCGCTGGTGCGCCCGACGTTCGGGTACATCCCCGGCTGGTCGCGGCTCGCGCCGGCGCCGGTCGGGCCCGCGCCGCGCGTCGTGCTCGTGGGGGACGCGGCGGCGCGCCACTCGCCGCTCACGTTCTGCGGCTTCGGCTCGATGCTCCGCTCGTTCGGTCCCGCCGCGGCGCGGATCGCGCGCGCCCTCGAGACGGGCTCGCCGCCCCCGCGTCACGTGGTCGGCGAGGACGACATCCACGCGTGGACGGGCGCGCTCGCCACCGTGATGGCGTCGGGCGCGCTCCGCGGTCCGCGCCTCAACGGCCTGCTGGACGCGGCGTTCGGCACCCTCGAGGATCTCGGCAACGACGAGTTCGCCGCGCTCCTCCAGGACCGGATGAGCGGCAAGCGCTTCACCGATTTTCTGCGCCGGACAGGCGCGCGCCATCCCGCGGTGTACCGCGACGTGATGCGGGCGCTCGGTCCGGTGGCGGCGGCGCGGTGGGGCGTCCGGCTCGCGCGCGAGGTGATCGCCTGAGCTCGCGCGGGCCGAGGAAGAAGCCGTACGGCGCCTCGCCCCGCGCATGGTGCACGGCATGAGCGACGCGCAGGCGATCGAGCCAGCCCACGCGGGACAGGAAGCGCACCGGGAGCCGGCCGTGTACGAATCCATCGTGCAGCACGAAGTAGGCGACCCCGAACAGGGTCATCCCCGCCCCGAGGCCGATGGTGGCGGCGGCCGCGAAACCGTGCAGGTTGCATCCAACCATGACGATCACCATCGCGACCGGCGCGTGCGCCGCGGAGAGGACGTCGTTACGCTCGAACCAGCCTCTCCGGCGCGTATGGTGCGAGCGATGAACCGGCCACAGCGAGCGGTGCCACACGCGGCCGTGCAGCAGGCGCGCCCATGGCTCCATGAGCGCGGCCACGACGAGCGCCACGAGGACGCCGGTGAGTACGTGAGCGGCCATCACAGGAGGGTCTCCCCGTGATCATCGCCGCGAAGACCGGCTGGTTCAACGCGTGGTTCGCGCGCCACGCGCGGGGCCGGATCCAGCGGACCTTCGGACGCGTGCTCGTCCAGGGGCTCGAGCGAACGCGCGGCCTGTGCGCCGGCTCCCCGGTGCTCTTCGTGGCGAATCACACGACGTGGTGGGACGCGCTCATCGCTCTGTACGCGTCCGAGCTGCTCCTCCGCGTCGACGGCTACGCGATGATGGACGCGGCAAACCTCGCCAGGCTGCCGTTCTTCCGCCGGGTGGGCGCCTTCGGCGTCGATCTCGCGAGCCCTTCCGACGGCGCCCGCGGCATCCGCTATGCCGGCAAGCTGCTCGGCGCGCCCGGCCGGGCGGTGTGGGTCTTTCCCGAGGGCCGCGAGCGTTCGCCCTTCGCGCCCCTCGAGCTCCTCCCGGGCGCCGCGGTGATCGCGCGCATCCAGAAGCGAGCGCTCGTGGTGCCGGTCGGCCTTCGCTACGTGTTCGCGGGCGCCGAGCAGCCCGACCTCCGCATCTCCTTCGGCGAGCCGCTCGCCCGCGAGGTCGACGTGGACCGCGGGGTGCGCGCCCAGAAGGAGGCCATCGAGCGCGAGCTCGTACGCATCGACACTTCCTTCGAAGCCGAGCCGCTGCCGCCCGGCTTCGACGTCATCTTCGCGCGCCGGCCGAGCGCCGTGGGAAGGCTCGCGGAGCGCCTCCTTGCGCTGCTCCTTCGCTGAGGGCCGCACCGCGAAGGCGCGCCCGCGCCACGACACCTGACGGGCCACGGCGGCCCGCGCGAGCGCCGCGGTCAGCGTCAGGTCCGCGAGGACCGCCTGCCC
>JAQBQL010000182.1 GCA_028287035.1 Labilithrix sp.
GCCCGTGCCGGTGCCGCGACCGGTGCCGGTGCCGCGACCGGTGCCGGTGCCGCGACCGGTGCCGGTGCCGCGATCGGTGCCGCTGCGGGTGTGGCAGCCGGCGCCTTCGCGGCCGGGCGCGCCTCGAGGCGAGACGACTCCGGCGAGAAGTCGGCAGGCGGCGGCTGCGTCGCCGCGAGGGGCCGCGCCTCGGCCACGCGGGAGTAAGGCGACGTCACCTTCGAGTCATCCGGCGCCTTCGCCGCCGCCGCCGCCGCCGCCGCCGGCGTCGCCGGCTTCGTCGGGCTCGTCATCGGCATCGAGAAGCTGTCGGCCACCGGCGTCTTGATGGGATCGGCGGCGCGGGCCCTCGCCTCGACGTCGGCCTTCGCCTCCGCGACGACCTCGGCCTTCGCACTCACCTTCGCGTCCTCGTCGGCCCTGGCAATCTCGGCCCGTGCATCCGCCGCGTCGGCGGCGTGACCGTCCGCGTCGGCGCGCACCTTCGCGGCGGCCTCCGCCTCGGCGGCCTCGGCCTCGCCCGCAGCCGCGTCCGCGCGGACCGCGGCGCTCACGGCCTTCTCCGAGGCGCCGCCGAGCTCGCGAGCCTTGTCGCCTGGCGCGCCTTCGTTGCGGGCCGCGCCGTCGTCTGCGGCAGCTCGCGAGCGCCACAGGTAGATACCGAGGAGAAGCACGACCGCCGCGATCAGGAGAATCTGCGTAATAGGCATCGCAGCGGCCAGAGTAAGTCAGCCGCGACCGCGCCTGGGACGGTTTTTTCCGGGTAGGATGCGGCCGCTGCCCATGCCGAAGTCCGTCCTCAGCGAGCTCGTCGAGCTCCTCGCGCTCGAGAAGATCGAAGAGAACCTGTTCCGCGGCCAGAGCCAGGACCTCGGGTGGGGGACGGTGTTCGGTGGTCAGGTCCTCGGCCAGTCGCTCTCCGCCGCCGTCCAGACCGTCCCGCCGGAGCGCCACGTCCACTCGCTGCACGCCTACTTCCTTCGCCCCGGCGACGTCTCGAAGCCCATCGTCTACGACGTCGACCGCATCCGCGACGGCAGCTCGTTCACGACGCGCCGAGTGGTGGCCATCCAGAGCGGGCGCCCGATCTTCTCGGCGACCGCCTCGTTCCAGATCGAGGAGGCGGGCCTCGAGCACCAGAACGACATGCCGGACGTTCCTGCGCCCGAGCAGTGCCCCACCGAGCAGGAGCGCGCGCTCGCCTACGCCGACAAGGTGCCGGCGCCGATGCGGAAGCGCCTCCTCGGCGCGCAGGCGTTCGAGCTCCGCCCGGTCGGCCCGCCCGAGGACGCGTTCCACCCGGCCCCCCAGCGGCCCGTGCGGTCGACCTGGCTGCGCGCGATCGAGAAGCTTCCCGACGACCCCGCGCTCCACCGCTACCTGCTCGCGTACGTCTCGGACAACGGGCTCATCACGACCGCGCTGATGCCCCACGGGATCACGTGGCTCACGCCGGGCATGCAGATCGCCAGCCTCGACCACACGATGTACTTCCACCAGCCGTTCCGCGTCGACGAGTGGCTGCTCTACGTCCGGTCGAGCCCGCAGGCACGCGGCGCCCGGGGTGTTGCACAAGGCAGCATCTTCACGCAGGACGGGCGGCTCGTGGCGACCACGGTGCAGGAGGGCCTCCTCCGTCCGCGTCCGCCGAAGACCTGATCGCGCCCCGGCCCGCCGCGCTTTACAGTCGCGGCCGATAATGGGAAACCCCGGGCCGCATGCTCTCCCGGTCCCGGACTCTCCTCGCCGCGAGCGCGCTCGCCCTCGTCGTCTCGTGCTCGGCCCGCGGTGACGCGCCCGCCCCCGCATCACGGCCCGCCCCGGACGCGGCGCCCGCCGCCGAGCTGGCGGTGGAGGCCTTCGTCGCGCATCGTGACGACCGCGCCGGTGCCCGCCTCGCCCCGACGTTCACGTGGCTCGCGAGGGCGGCGGCGGGCGTCCGGTTCGCCTCGGCGGACGAAGCGGCGAAGGGCGTGCTCGCGTCGCTCCGGCGTCCCTACGCGCTCGACGACGCGGCATTCACGTCGCTCCACCTCCGCGAGGTCGACGAGAGCAAGGGCGGGCCGATCATCGTCCGCTACGAGCAGCGCGACGCCGCACGCGACCTCGAGGTGTTCCGCGGCGGCCTCGCCATCGCGCTCACGCGAGACTTCGATCCCGTGTCGGCGTCCGGCCTCGTGGTGCGCTCGCTCGCCGGCGCCGAGCGCCCGTTCACGCGGTCCGCCTCGCAGGCGGTCCTCGATGCTCACGCGCTGCTCGGGCTCGCGCCCCGTGACTTCACGAGCCTCGGCGCCGCCGCCGGCGGCTACGAGCGCTTCGCCGCGAGCGGCCTCGCCGCCCCGGCGCGCGTCAAGAAGGTGCTCTACCCGGAGGACGCCGGCGTCGTTCCCGCGTACTACGTCGAGCTGCAGGTGCGCGGCGCCCCGGCGCGCTCCTTCGTGGTCGCCGCCGAGGACGGCCACGTGCTGCTCACGAACGAGCTCACGCGCCGCGACGCGTACAGCTACCGCGTCTACGCGGACCCGGCGACGAAGATCCCGCTCGACGGCCCGCAGGGCAATGCGGCGGCCCCGCATCCGACCGGGCGACCGAGCGGCTTCACCCCGTCGCTGGGCGCGATGAGCCTCGTGACGCTCGAGAGCTTCCCGTTCTCGAAGAAGGATCCCTGGCTCCCGCCCGGCGCGACCGTCACCTCGGGCAACAACGTCGATGCGTACCCGGACATCGTCACGCCCGACGGGGTCGGGGGCGACGCGCCCGCCACCGTCACCAGCGCCTCGACGTTCGACTACTCGTACGACACGACTCGCTCGCCCGGGGCGACGGCGACGAACATCGCCGCCGCGACGACGAACCTGTTCTATCTCACGAACGTCCTCCACGACTGGTACTACGACCTCGGCTTCGACGAGGCCTCGGGCAATCACCAGGTCGACAACTTCGGGCGTGGCGGCCTCGGTGGTGATCCCCTGAAGGCGGAGGCGCAGGACTTCTCCGGCCGCAACAACGCCAACGCGACGGTGCCCGCCGACGGCGACTCGCCGCGCCTCCAGATGTACGTCTTCTCCGGCCCGAGCGCGGCGAACCTCGAGGTCCTCACGCCGGCGCCGCTCGCCGGTCGGAAGCCCACCGCGGTCGCGGGCTTCGGCAAGGACGTGTTCGATCTCACCGGCCCCGTGGGGCTCGCCAGCGACGATCAAGGGGCCGACCCTCTCGATGCCTGCGAGACCATCAGCGGGAACCTGAGCGGCAAGATCGCGCTCGTCCACCGCGGGCTCTGCTCGTTCATCCAGAAGGCGCAGAACGTCCAGGCCGCGGGCGCGGTGGGCGTCATCGTGGCGAACGTCGCCGCCTCGGCCGATCGCGACGTGCCGCCGTTCATGGGCGGGACCACCGACGCCGTCACCATCCCGGCGCTCGCGCTGGCCTACGCCGACGGCAAGGCGCTCGAGACGGCGGCCGCGGCGGGCACGGCGACGGTGCACCTCGCGCGCGAGACCGCGACCGATCTCGACGGCGCGCTCGACAGCACGGTGGTCGCGCACGAGTGGGGCCACGTCATCTCGAACCGCCTCGTCGGCAATGCGAATGGCCTCACCACGAACCAGGCCGGCGGCCTCGGCGAGGGGTGGGGCGACTTCTCGGGCCTGCTGCTCATGGTGCGCGAGGACGACCTCGCATCGCCGGACGGCGCGGGCTGGCGGGGCGCGTACCCGAACGGCGGCTACGCCATGCTCGGCGCCGGCGCGGACTTCTACTACGGCATCCGCCGCGTCCCGTACTCGATCGATTTCGCGAAGGACCCGCTCACGTTCCGCCACATCGCGAACGGGCAGCCGCTGCCCTCCGGCGTGCCGATCGCCTTCGGCGAGGACGGTAGCTTCAACGCCGAGGTCCACAACGTCGGCGAGGTGTGGGCGACCATGCTGTGGGAGTGCTACGCGGCGCTGCTGCGGGACGGCCGCTACGGCTTCGCCGAGGCGCAGACCCGCATGCGCCGCTACTACGTGGCCTCGCTGAAGCTCACGCCGGTCGACCCGACGCTCCTCGAGGCCCGCGACGCGGTGCTCGCCGCCGCGCTCGCCACCGACCCGGGCGACTACCTCGCGTTCTGGCAGGCGTTCGCGCGTCGCGGCGCCGGCGTCGGCGCGCTCGGCCCGGGCAAGGACAGCGCCACGAACAGCGGCGTGGTCGAGAGCTTCTCCGCCGACAACGACGTGCAGATGTCCGGCGGGTCGGTGACCGACGACGTGCTCAGCTGCGACCACGACGGCGTCATCGACGAGGGCGAGATCGGCACCTTCACGTTCGACGTCCGCAACGCCGGGCCGGGCGCGCTCGAGGCGCCGGTCGCCGTGCTCTCCTCGACCGACCCGCGCGTCGTCTTCCCCGACGGCGCCAGCCTGACGCTGCCGGCGCTGAAGCCGTTCGGAAAAGCGGTGACGCTGAAGGTGCACGTCCAGCTCCGCGGCGCCGCGAAGAGCGCCGAGGTCCCGGTCCACGTCAGCGTGACCGATCCGTCGTTCGCGAAGGGCCACGTCGCCACGTACGAGGTCATGGTGCGCGCCAACGCCGACCAGGCCGCGGAGTCCTCGGCGACCGACCACGTCGACACCGCGAAGACCTCCTGGACCACGTCGGTGTCCGACCCGACCGGCACCGCCACCGCGTTCGAGCGCGTGAGCACCGGCCTGGACGCGTACTGGTCGGGTGGTGATCCCTTCGTTCCCGCGGACGTGTACCTCACGTCGCCGGCGTTCGCGGTCGAGGGCTCGCGCTTCGAGCTCACGTTCAAGCACCGCTACTCGTTCCGCATCTCCACGCGGCGGGCGGTCGACGTGGATGGCGGCGTCGTCGAGGTGAGCCGCGACAACGGCAAGACCTGGAAGGATGCCTCGGCCTACGGAGCCGTCGACTACAACACCACCCTCGACGTGGGCGGCCGCGGCGACAACCCGCTGAAGGGGCAGAAGGCGTACGGCAACACGAGCCCCGGGTACCCGGACGCGTGGCTCACGTCGACGCTCTCGCTCGACCTCGGCGGACCGGCCGACGCGGTGAAGGTCCGCTTCCACATCGGCGCCGGCAGCGGCTTCTCGGGCGCGCCGGGCTGGGACATCGACGACGTCGCGCTCGGGAAGATCGCGAGCACCCCGTTCTGGTCGTTCGTCGACCACGCCGACCTGTGTGACGAGAACGCTCCGGTGGCGACGGCGCCGGAGGCCCTCGACGTGATCTCCGGCCGCGATTTCGCGCTCGAGGGGAGCGGCTCGAGCCCGACAGGGGCGCCGGTCACGTTCACGTGGGCGCAGCTCGAGGGGCCGTCGGCGCTCCCGTACGCGCGCGATCCGGCGAGCGCACGCGCCTCGTTCATCGCGCCGACCGTGGGCGCGCCGACGGCGCTCGTCTTCGAGCTCCGCGCGAGCGACGGGGCGCTGCTCAGCCCCGGCGCGCGCGTCCGCGTCAACGTCACCCTGCCGGGCGGCGTGGACGACGGCTGCTCCACCTCGCGCCGGGCGCCTGCGCGCACGCACGGAGCGCCGTTCGCGGCGGGCCTCGGGCTGCTCGCGCTGGTCGCGGCGGGTCTCTTCGCCCGCCGCCGCCTGGCGCGGTAGGCTCCGGGACGTGGCGGAGCGGCCCAGCCGATCGAGCAGCTCGGGCGACGTCTGGTTCGTCTACCTGGCGCGCTGCGCCGACGGCTCGCTGTACACGGGGATCGCGCGCGACGTCGCGGGGCGCATCGCGCAGCACGACGCGGGGAAGGGCGCGAAGTACACGCGGGGCCGCGGCCCGCTCGAGCTACGCGCGGTGCGTCGCTGCCGGTCGAAGGGCGACGCGCTCCGCCTCGAGCTCGCGGTGAAGGCGCTGCCGCGCGCGCGCAAGGAGCGGCTCGACGTGCGCCGGCTCGGGGTGTTCGCCCGGAGCCTCGCGCCCCGCTAGGCTGACGACGTGGACATCGTCGCGATCCTGGCGCTGGGCACGTCCGTCGACGACGAGGCGCCTCACCTCGCGGCGGCGCTCGGCCTGACCGCGTACGAGGCGGCGCTCGCGCTTCGTGCGCCGTGTCCCACCCCCGTCCTCCGGACGGAGGACCGGCCGCACGCGCTCGCGGTGCTGGCCGGGCTGCGCAGCCGCGGGCACGACGCGGTCGCGTGCGACTCGGCCGCGGTGGCGACGGGCAGCGCGCTGTTTCCGGTGCGCGCCTTCACCCTGACCGCCGAGCGCTGCGCGGTCACCTCGCTCGCGTCGGGCGCCGCCGCCGAGGTGCGGTGGGACGACGTGGTGGCCCTCGTCCGCGGCGTCCATCGCTCGTTCTCGGAGTCGCTCGAGAAGGGCACGACCCAGAAGCTCTCGCTCGGCCGCGCCGCGCTCTCGGGCGGCCTCATGATGACGAAGAAGGTCTCGAGCGAGACGAAGCACACGTCGAGCGAGCACGAGCCCGTCCTCTACGTGTTCCGGCGGAGCGGCGCGCCGCTGCTCTTCCAGCAGTCACGCGTGCGCTACGACGGCCTCGGCCCGGCGCTCCAGCCCTCGCAGCTGCAGAACTTCGCCACGCTGGTGCGGCTGCTTCGCGAGCATGCGCCGCGCGCCCCTTACGACGAACGGCTCGTGTCGGCGCGGCCCAGCACCGACCGCGTTCGCGCGGGGGCCGGCGGCAGCGCGAGCTCGTCGACCGCGGACAGCGTGGACCTCCTGGCCCACCTCGTCGCGCTCTCGACGTCCCGCGCCTCGCCCTACCGCTAGGCCTCGTTCAGGGCTTCTTCGCGTCGGCCTTGGGGGCGGCCTTCGCGACCTTCGTGAACTTCAGGGTCATGCGATCGCTCTCGCCGATGGCCGCGTACTTGTCGTGGTCCTTCTGCCCGAGGCGGTAGCTCGGGGGCAGCGTCCACACGCCCCCCTCGTAGTCCTTCGTGTCCTTGGCGTTCGCGTTGATCTCGCTCTTGCCCGCGAGCTTGAAGCCGGCGCCCTCGATCTTCTCGATGACCCACTTCTCGGGGAGGTAGCCGTTCTTCGCGCTCTCCTCGGCCTTCGCGTCGGCCTTCGCGCGGTGCTGCTCGATACCGAGCGTCCCGCCCGGCTTCAGCGCCTTCTGGAACTGCGCGAGCCACGCGTCGAGCGTGCCCTGGTTGACCATGCCGTGGAGCTCGCGCGCGAGGATCACGAGGTCGACGTTCCCTTCCTGGGGAAGCGAAGGGTTCTTGCTGTCGATGATGACCGTCTCGACCTTGCCGTACGCCTCGGGCGAGGTCTCGAGGAACATCTTGAACACCTGGCCGTAGTAGCTCCCGCGATCATCGGCAGGGCCGTTGGGATCGTTGTTGCTGACGAGCAGCTTGCCCTTCTTGGCGAGCGCCGGCGCGAGGAGCGTCGTGTACCAGCCCTCGCCCGGTCCGAACTCGAGGACCGTCTGCGTCGGCTTGAAGCCGAAGAAGTCGAGCGTCTCGGCCGGGTGCCGGTACTTGTCCCGGTCGGCCTGGCCCGGCTTACGGATCTTCGAGGCCATCACCGCCTGGATGGCGGCCTTGCCGGAGGGAAACTGCTTGTCGGCGAGCGCCTTCGCCTCGGCATGCAGCTCGGGCGTCCAGCGCGCGACCTCCTTCTCGTGGTCGGCGCGCGCCTCGGCCTTGTCGGCGGCGAGCTGCTTCTGCTGCTCGGCCTTCTTCTTCTCCTCCGCGGTCGGCTCGGGCGGCGGGGGCGGCGCCGGAGCGGGCGGGGGCGCCGCGACGGGCGGCGG
>JAQBQL010000204.1 GCA_028287035.1 Labilithrix sp.
CGCGAAGCACAAGTACGCGCGGAACGTGAACGACATCTTCGGCGAGGCAGAAGTGGACGCCAAGACGAAGAAGGCAATCCTCGGCCCCGACGGCAAGCCGAAGATGAAGACAAAGGGTAAGTACCAGGCGAACGCGGCCGAGGCCGAGAAGTGGGACCTCGCGCTCGACGCGATGATCAAGAAGTACGAGTCGCTCGAGTGGGTGCCCACGGCGATCGCGCGTCAGGGCGCGATCTACGACACGCTCCGCACCGGCCTCTACAACGTCGTCAAGGTGAAGCTCTTCTCGACCGCGATGGAGCAGACCCTGAAGACGATGCACGACAGCGGCCGACCGGACCTCGACGAGCGGGCGAACAACCTCGAGGACGCCATGCAGGACTTCTGGCGGCAGAAGAAGCAGCAGGAGCTCGACGGCGCCGATGCGGTCATGGTGAAGCGCTACGCGTCGGCAGTGGCCTACGCACGGAAGTTCAACATCCGCAACGCGACGCTGACGCGCGCGGTGAGCCGCCTCGCCTACTACACGGACATCATCTCGGGCGGCGACGCGAAGATGGCGGAGTACGTCACCTCGACGCCCGATCCGACGAACAAGGGACAGACGAAGCTCACGTACGCGCCCCGGCAGTACGTGCAGACGCGCCCGGGCCTATCGGCGCTCCCGCCGGCCCAGGGCAACGCGGCGGCGCTGCCGGCGGCCCCGTGAGAAGCAGCGAAGGAACAGCCATGCGAAGCACCAGGACGACCTTCCTCTTCTCGCTCTGCGCGGCGGCGACCTGCGCCGCCTCGCTGCTCGCCCCCGCGTGCGGCGGCGACAAGCCGGTCAACTACCCGAGCGCCGAGGCAGGAGCCGGCGCTGCGGTCACCGACAACCAGGGCGCGCAGGTCGGGGTCGTCGAAGGGGCTGGCACCTCCGGCCTCACCGGCGCCGCGAAGGACGCGTACGACGCGGGCTGGCAGGCGTGGCTCAAGGGCGACCTCGCGACCGCCAAGGCGAAGTTCCAGGACGCGCAGGGGCTCGACCCGAAGTCGCCGTCGCCGCCCTACTCGCTCGGCGTCGTGAGCGAGCACCTCGGCGACAAGGCCGCGGCGCAGCAGGCGTACCGCGCCGCGTTCACCAACAATCCCGACCACGAGCTCTCGCTGTGCGCCTACGCGCTGTCGCTCGCGAACGGCGGGAGCGCGGGCGAGGCCGACACGTTCCTCACCGACCGGCGCGCCAAGAAGAAGGAGTCGCCGCGGCTCACCGCGTGCAATGCCGAGGTCAAATCCATCCAGAAGGACCACGCGACCGCGCAGCAGCTCGCGCAGGACGCCCTTCGCATGGACCCGAACTTCAAGGACGCGATGGTCACCATCGCGCGCGACCACTACCGCGCCCGGAAGATCGATCTCGCGAAGTACGCGCTGCAGGCGGTGCTCGACGGGTTCGGCGACGCGACCCCGGCCCGCGACAAGGACAACGCCGAGGCGCACCTGCTCCGCGGCCTCATCTTCCGTGAGTCCGGCTCGCGCATCGTGGCGCTGAAGGACTTCGAAGCGGCGGTCGCACGGAGGCCCGACCTCGTCGAGGCGCTCGTGAACCTCGGCTCGATGCGGCTCGAGGCCGGCAACGCCCAGGAGGCGCTCGCGCCGCTCGAGGCGTCGACGAAGTTCGGCCCGAACATGTCGCTCGCGCACCTGAACCTCGGGGACTGCTACCGGCTCCTCCAGCGCTACGGCGAGGCGCGCACCGAGTTCGACAAGGCGCTGTCGCTCGACTCGAGCCTCGCGGCCGCGCACTACGACATCGGCCTCATGTACCTGACCGCGCAGAGCATCCCGGGCACCAGCGCCGACCAGCAGGTGTCGACGGCCATCAAGGAGCTCGAGACGTACAAGACGATGCGCGGCGCCAAGGCGCCGATCGGCGTGAGCGACGAGATCGACGATCTCCTCGGCCGCGCCAAGGCCAAGCAGGCCGAGCTGAAGAACCAGGTCGCGCCTGCGGCCGGCGGCGCCGCGGCGGCCCCTGCAGCGGGCGCTGCCGCGAAGCCCGACGCGGGCGGTGGCATCGTCCGGGATATGCAATGATGAAGGGCAGGAGCCACACCATGTCGTCGCCTCGCAACCGCGCTCGTCTCGTCCTCGCGATCGCCGGGGCCGCCGCGCTCGTCACCCTCGGCTCCGCGCCCGACGCGCAGGCCCAGCAGAAGGGCGGCGGGGTCATCACGATCAACGAGGTCACGATCGTCGGCCGCGTGCAGAAGCCGGTCGCGTCCGTCGACGTGAGCAAGATCCAGGCGAAGCTCACGCTCGCCGAGCTCCGCCAGCCGTTCCTCGATCGCATCGAGGAAGCGGCTCGCAAAGATCCGTTCTGATCCGGCGGCAGCGGCCGGAGCCTCGCGCGTGATCCCGTTCGCCGCGATCCTCGTCGCGCTCGCCTGCGCGGCGGCGAGCGCGCGGCGCGTCTGGTTCGCGGCCCACGCCACGGCCCTCGATCCCGGGGAGATCGTGAAGGCGCTCGGGCCTCCCGGGGCGCCCGCCTCGATCTCCGCGCTCGACCGTCTGCGCGCGCTCGTCGCCGAGCTCCCGGGGGCCGACTGGGAGCGCGAGCTGCTCGCGGCGCTGGCTGCGCCGGCCGACGTTCGCGTCGCGCTCGTGAACGAGCAGCTGACCGAGCTCGATTACCGCATCCAGCGCTGGTCACGGGTGCCGCGCGTGTGCGCGAGCATCGCGACGAGCTTCGGCTTCATGCTCGCGTCGCTCGTCCTGCGGGAGGGCCTCGCCGCCGACACCGGAGAGCTCTCGAGCGACGTCGCCGAGCTGGTCGTGCGGGGGCTCGTGGGCGACGCGCTCCTGGTCGGCGCGATGGGGCTCGTCGGGACCGCCTTCTGCATCGCCGCGCAGTCCGAGGCGCGGCGCATCGCCCGGGCGCGGTCCCGGGGGGCCGACCTCCTCGTCGAACGCCTCGAGGCCCTCTTCGAGGGCGCGTGAAAAGGCCTGTACTTACGCGCAGCGGCGCAGGTAGCATCGAGGCCAGGAACTTTTTGCTCTCCGCCACGTCTTTGCCAGGGGCTCCGTGTGTCGGGCGCCCAGGTCATCAGGAGCGAGAACGAAGATGAACGCAGGACCGGGACAGCCGGGCGCAGGGCCGGGCGGGGCAGCACCGGGCAATCGCCCGGGACAGATGACCGCCGTGATGCGCGCGATGTCGGTCGCCGCGGGCCCGAAGGTCCTCCGCATCGGCCTCGTGCAGGGCGGGCGCGTCATCGAGGAGCGCATCATCAAGCAGCGCGTGACGGTGACGGTCGGCTCCAACGAGAAGTCGATGTTCGTCATCCCGTCCCAGGCGGTGCCGCCCATGTTCAAGCTCTTCGAGCTGGTGGGCGGGGACTACTACCTGAACTTCCTCGACGGCATGACGGGTCGCGTGGCGCTCGCCACCGGCATCACCGATCTCCAGGCGCTGCGCGGCCAGGCCAAGCGCGTCAACAACGGCTACCAGGTGAAGCTCACCGAGGAAGCTCGCGGCAAGGTGGAGGTCGGCGAGGGAACCGCCAAGACGACGTTCCTCTTCCAGTTCGTCGCGCCCCCGCCGGTGCAGCCGCGGCCCCAGCTCCCGCTCGCCGTGAAGGGCGGCATCGCGTCCACCATCGACTGGACGCTCACGATCATCGCCGCGTTCAGCTTCCTCCTGCACTTCGGCCTCGTCGGCGCGATGTACTCGGACTGGATGGACCCGGTGGTCGGTGACGACTCGAGCATCGCGAGCCTCGTCGACATGATGAAGAACATCCCGCCGCCTCCCGTCACGGAGACGCCGGAGGTGAACCCGCAGGCGACGGCCACCGCGGAAGCGAAGTCGCAAGCGGCCTCGAGCGCGCCCAAGAGCGGAGCGGCGGGCGGCGCCAAGGGCGGCAGCGCCGGCAAGAGCGCGGGCGCGGTGAGCGATCAGAAGGCGGCGGCCCTCGCCGCCCAGGCCGACGCGATGCAGATGCAGATGCTCGCGGCGCTGAACGGCGGGTCCTCGGTGCAGGGCGCGCTGAACCGCAGCGACATCCCGCCGGTCGACCTGTCGGGCGCCGCGGCCTCGAACGCGGGCGTCGCGCACGGCAACGGCGACCTCAAGATCGGCGGCGGCGGCGCTCCCGTCCAGGGCGGCGGCAAGGGCGGCGGCCTCGCGGGTATCGGCGGCGGCGGCAAGGGCGACGGCACGGGCACGGGCGCCGGCACCGAGACGAAGGTCGCGGGGCCCACGGGCGTCGCGCAGGTCGGCGGCTCCACGGCGACGGTGCCGATCTCCGACGCCGACCGCGTCGTCGCGGGCCTCCGGGCGCGCTTCCGCACGTGCTACCAGACGGGCCTGAACAGCGACCCGACCATGAGCGGCAAGGTGATCATCAGCGCGAAGGTCGGGCCGAACGGCGAGGTGTCCAGCGCGGACGTCGCGCAGAACACCGGCCTCTCGCCCGGCGTCGCGCAGTGCATCGCAGGCGTCGTCAAGCGCGCGACGTTCAGCGCGCCCGGCGGCGGCGGGTCGACCCTCCAGATCCCGGTCACCTTCGTGCAGCAGGGGAAGTAGGCGGCGGGCGAGCGCCCGTGTGATCGGGTGGATGAGGCGTCGTTCCGCGAGGGACGGCGCCTTCGCCCTTTTTGTGCGCTCGACCTCGAACGCGGCGCGCGGACGAGGCAACCAATCCCGGCGTGATGCGGGCGATGGGTCGATGCTTGTCGCGTTGACACCCTAGCTGGACATTCGTACACTCGGCGTCGATTAGGGTAAGGTAGGTAGGAGGCTTGATGCGCGTGCGGTCCTTACGGTGGGTTCTTCCAGTCGCGATGTTCGCGTACCTCGCCTCGAGCGAGGGCGGTGCAGGCGCGCAGACCGGAACGGGCACCACTCCCGCGGCGCCTTCGGGCGCTTCGGCAGGCGCGTCAGGCAGCGCGGGCACCTCGGGCACCTCAGGCACGGGCGCAGCGAACGGGGCGGCGGGCGGCGCGAACGGGAGCGTCGGCTTCCAGCGTCGCACGTCCCTGACGCCGCAAGAGCAGGTCGACGAGTCGGCCAAGCACCTGGCGCGGATGGAGCAGGCGGGCAACGGAGTCCGCAAGATGCTCGAAGAGGCGCGCAAGCAGCGCGACGTCGTCAAGACCCTCTGCCTGAACGACAAGCTCTCCCAGGTCGACGTCGCCATCCGGTCCGCCCGCGACCGGCGCACCGCGCTCACGGCGGCCGCAGCGCGCAACGACGCGGAGCTCGCCGGCCACGAGTTCACGATCCTCACGGTCCTCCGGCAGCGCAGCGAGCAGCTCGTCGCCGAGGCGAACCAGTGCATCGGTGAAGAGGCGGCCTTCGTCGGCGACACGCGGACCAGCGTGACCATCGACCCGTCGATCCCGCCGGACGAGACGCCGTACCCGGTGACCGATCCGACGCTGGTGACGGCCCCGCCGCCCTGCACGAGCTGCACGCTCTGAGCGGCTCGTTGCGCTCGTCACCCGCGATAGGTTCTTGCAGTCGCGCTTCGAGCCTAGTAATCCCGGAGCGGATTGGCCTGGCTGGTGATGTCGTGCCCCGTGTTGGAAGTCATCGCGCGGTGCCCTCTTCCTTGTTGCTGCGCTAGCGACCCATGACGAACTGCACCGACCACACAGCCCCTCGACCGTCCACACTCGCGCCGCGCGGGCGACGTCTTTCCTTCTCGCTCTCCGCGGCCTTCGCGCTGGTGGCGGGCGCCGTCACGCTGCTCGCCTCGACCGAGGCAAGCGCGCAGGAGTGGATGAAGGATCGCCGCTACCAGGAAGGCGCGGGCATCCGGACCGGAAACCTGGAGCTGCACCCGGGCATCGGCGCCGAGGTCGGTTACGACTCGAACTACTTCCTCCGCACGTACAAGGAGGGCAACCAGTACGTCAACGGCGCGCCGAACCTGCCGGTCCGTGAGGCAGGCCTCCTGCGGGTCACGCCGTCGCTGTCGCTCAGCACGCTGTCGAACCAGCGCACCGAGGGCTCGACGCAGCCCCAGGCCGTTGCCTTCCGCGCCGGCATCGCCGCTACCTACCGCGAGTTCATCGGCGTCCAGGAGATCCGCGACCAGCGCAACGTGTCCGGCAACGCGTACGCGCGGCTCGACGTGTTCCAGAATCGCCCGGTCGGCTTCGGCGTCTTCGCGAACTACCAGCGGCTCATCCAGCCTTCCGTCGTCTCCGATCCGAACCTGTCGTTCAACCGGAGCGACGTCGGCGCCGGCGCGGAGGTCGTCGCGCTTCCCGGCGGCGGCGCCCTCGACCTGCGGCTCGGCTACCAGTTCTTCGGCGCCTTCTTCGAGGAGTCGAACGGCGTCCCGTACACCAACACGACGCACGAGATCTCGATGCGCAATCGCTGGCGGTTCCGCCCGCGCACCGCGCTGTTCCACGACACGACGCTCCGGTTCATCAGCTACCCGAACGCCGACCGCGCGCTCAACTACCTGAACAACTCGACGCCGCTGCGCACGCGGCTCGGGCTCACCGGCCTCGTCACCGACCGGTTCAGCGTGCTCGTCGCGGCGGGCTACGGCGCGACCTTCTTCGAGAAGGCGAACCGCGCCTCCACGCAGCAGTACGACAGCCTCAATGCGCAGGCCGAGGCGACGTTCTACCTCTCGCAGAACAACGGCGCCGGCGACCCGAACAACGCGTCGCTGCTCCTCTCGACGCTCACGCTCGGCTACGTGCGCGACTTCCAGAACAGCCTTCTCGGCAACTACTACGACTCGAACAAGGGCTACGCCCGCGTCGTGTACTTCTTCGGCGGTCGCGCGCTCCTCCAGCTCGACGGATACTTCGAGGCGCTCGGCTACCCCCAGCCCTATTACAACGCCCCGGCGACCGGCGAGATCGTCCCCGTCAAGGGCGCCGACGGGATCACGCCGACCGGCGACTTCACGAACTTCCACGTCGGCGGCACGCTGTTCGGTGAGTACCGGTTCACCGACGCGTTCGCCCTCAACGCGACCCTCGACTACTCGCAGACGATCAGCGACACGCAGCTCCAGACCACGGTGACGAACGGGCCGGTCGCAGCCAATGCCCCGACGCTCTTCGACCTGAACTGGCGCCGGTTCCAGGCGCTCGTCGGTGTGCGCGTCTTCTTCTGAGCCGGACGGTCCGCGTGAAGGCGACTCTTCGTGCGCTGCTCGTGCTCCTCGCCGTCGTCCTCGTGACGGCGGCGCTCGGGTGCGGCCGTAACTATCCGCCCGTCTCGGCGCTGCCGGACCCCGTCGTGAACATCCAGGTCGGTCCAGGCGACCTCCTCGAGGTGTTCGTGGTCGGCGAGGAGAAGCTGCCGAAGGAGTACGAGGTGCAGCCGGACGGCTCGCTCGACTTCCCGTACACGAAGGGCATCAAGGTCGCGGGTTTCGAGCCGCGGCAGATCGCGGCCGCCATCCGCGACCAGCTGGTCGAGGCGAAGTTCCTCGTGAACCCGCAGGTGCAGGTGAAGGTGAAGGCCTTCAACTCCAAGAAGATCCAGGTCATCGGCCAGGTGTCGAAGCCCGGCCCCATGCCGTACAGCGACGGCATGACCCTCGTGCAGGCGATCTCCGCGGCCGGCTGGTTCACGCCGCTCGCGGACACGAATCACGTGCAGGTGATCCGCATCTCGGCCGGCGGCAAATCGGTGAACGCGCTCATCAGCGTCGACGCGATTACCGACAACGCGCGCCCCGACGTGAAGCTGCAGCAGGGCGACACGATCAAGGTCGACCAGCGGCTCTTCTGACGTCATGCCGCGCCTGCTCCTCCTGCTGACGGGCGGCACGTTGATGATGAGGCCGGCCGTGGCCGGCGCGTCGGTGCGCCCCGGAGCCATCACGCTCGACGAGGAGCGGGCGAGCCGCGATCTCGTCGCCGAGGTGCCGAGCCTCGGACGCGTGGCCGACTTCGACACACGCATCCTGTTCCACATGGACTCGGCGAACATGCAGCCGGCGGACTGGCTGGTGCTCGCGCGCGAGGTCCACACGCAGCTGCCGAGGTACGACGGGATCGTGGTCGTGCACGGCACCGACACGATGGCGTACACGGCGAGCGCGCTCGCGTTCATCCTCGGCCGGCTGCCGAAGCCGGTGGTGCTCACCGGGTCGCAGAAGCCGCTCGTCGAGATCCGTACCGATGCGCGGCAGAACCTGATCGACGCGTCCACCGTGGCGACGCTCGCCGTTCCCGAGGTGACCATCACGCTGGGTGCGCGAGCGCTCCGCGGCGCCCGCGCCACCAAGCGAGACGCGTGGGGGTTTCGCGCGTTCGACTCGCCCAACCTGGCGCCGCTCGTCGAGCTCGGCCTCGGGGTAGAGGTGGGAAGCCACGTGCTCCCGGCCGCCGAGCTCGCGCCGTTCGACGAGCGCCTCGAGCCGCGCGTTCTCGCGGTGCGGGTGTTCCCGGGGCTCGATCCGGCCCTCGTGCTCGGGGCCATCCGGGCCGGCGTGAAGGGCCTCGTGCTCGAGGCGTACGGCACGGGCACGCTCCCCAACCTGGGGGGCTCGCTCATCCCCGCGCTCGAGGAGGCGCGGCGGCGCGACATCCCGGTGATGGTCGTCTCCCAGTGCCTCCAGGCCTTCGTGCAGCTCGGGCAGTACGAGGGCGGGGCGGCCGCCGAGGCGGCGGGCGCGATCTCCGCGGGGGACATGACCGTGGAGGCTGCGCTCGCGAAGATGATGGTCGGTCTCGGGCGGCACGGCAGCGGCGATGCGCTCCGCGCCTACCTCGCGGACAGCGTGGTCGGCGAGCGCGATCCGTGAGCGCCGCGCCGGCGAGGGGCCGCGCGTCCGTTCGTGGCCGGTCGTCTGCGGCGGGCGGCGCGCGTCAGCGGTTCGGCTGAGCGGAGGGGCGCGGCGCGCTGCTCGGCCCTGTCCGCGACGGCGGGTCGGACGCCACGGGCCGGAGCGGCCCGGGGGCAGCGGAGAGGGTGGTGCCCGCGCCGACGCCGAGCACCGGCACGCGGTTGTAGAAGTCCGACGCGAGGTATGCCTTCACCCCGCGCTGCACCATGATCTTGGCGACCGCGCCGAGCGGCACCGCCAGGAAGACGCCGAGGAACCCGAAGAGGGACCCGGCGGCCATCATCGTCAGGATGACCTCGAGCGGCGCGAGCCCCACCGAGCGGCCGACGATGCGCGGCGTGATGACCATGGCGTCGATGATCTGCACGCCGACCATCACCGCGACGACCGCCGCGACCGTCCCGGGCCCTTGCCAGTCGAGGATCGCCATGCCGACGGCGATGAAGAGCCCCGTCGCGAACCCGATGTACGGCACGAAGGCGAGCATGCCCGTGAGCACGCCGATCGGCACCGCGAGGCGGATGTCGACGAGGCGAAGGCCCGTCGCATAGAGGGCCGCGAGCACGATGTTCGCGGTGAGCTGCCCCCGCACGTAGCCGCTCAGGGTCTTGTGGATCTGGCGGGCGACGTCGGCGATGGGCGCCGACCAGCGGCGCGGCACGAGCTGGCCGACGCGCTGGACGATGCGATCGAAGTCCATGAGGAGGTAGAGCGCGAACACCGGCACGATGAGCGCGGAGAGCGCGACGCCCACGTAGCCGATCGTCCCGAACAGGAAGAGGCGCGCGTTGTCGTACGCGATGCCCGACTGCAGCCGCTCGGTGAGCGCGCGCTCGAGATCGGCGAGCGTGTGCGGGAGGCGCATGTGGAGCCTCGTCGCGAACCACGGCTCGGCGCGGTACTGGAGGGCGAGGATCTGATCGGGCAGCGCGCTCGACGCGTCGCGCACCTCGTCGACGAAGATCGGGATCGAGTACACGACGATCACGCCGACCAGGCTCGCGATGCCGAGCATCACGAGGATCGCGCCGAGCGGGCGGGGGACGCGCATGGCCTCCAGCCGGTCGACGAACGGGTCGAGCGCGTAGGCGAGGAGGAACGCGAGGAAGAGCGGGACGAGGACGCCCCGCAGCAGGTAGGCGAGCCCGAGGACGAGCACGACCACGAGGAAGATCATCTTCCGGCGGAAGCTCGTGCCCGGCTCCTTTCCGCCCTCGGCCATGGGTCGCGAGTCTATCACCCTCGTTCGTCCCCGGCGTTTTCCCGTGCTAAGCCCGCGGGCGATGGTATCCGCGCCGGGTCTCCCTCCGTTCGACGAGGACGCGCCGCGTCCGGTGCCCGCGTTGCCCGAGCAGGACGGCGCGACCCTCACGCGCCTCGTCGGCGTGATGCAGCGTTTGCTGGCGCCCGAGGGCTGCCCCTGGGATCGCGAGCAGACGTTCGAGACGCTGCGCAAGTACGCCCTCGAGGAGGCATGCGAGGTCATCGACGCCATCGACTCCGGCGACCGCAAGGCCATCCGCGAGGAGCTCGGCGACCTGCTCCTCCAGATCGTGTTCCAGGCGGAGCTCGGCCGGCGCGAGGGCGCGTTCGGCATCGACGACGTCGTCTCCGGGATCGTCGAGAAGCTCGTCTACCGCCATCCCCACGTGTTCGGTGACCTCGACGCGAAGGACGCCGACGAGGTGCTCCGCAACTGGGAGAAGCTCAAGGTCAAGGAGAAGGGCGAGCGCGGCGTCCTCGCCGGCGTCCCGCGCAGCCTTCCGGCCCTCACGCGCGCGCAGCGCATCGGCGAGAAGGTCCAGCGCGTCGGCTTCGACTGGGAAGACGCGCGCGGATCACGCGCCAAGGTCACCGAGGAGCTCGCGGAGCTCGACGAGGCGATCGCCAGCGGCGATGCGAACGCGGTCGAGGACGAGATGGGCGACGTGCTCTTCGCCCTCGTCAACCTGTCCCGCCACGTGAAGGTCGACGCGGAGGGCGCGCTCCGGCGCACCATCGACAAGTTCACGCGCCGCTTCGACCACGTGGAGAAGCGCGTGAAGAGCGAGCACGGGGGCTGGACCGCCGCCGGCGAGGAGAACCTTCCGCTCGCGGTCCTGGACACGTACTGGGAAGAGGCGAAGGCGCAAGAGAAAGAGAAGAAGGGGCGCTAGGATAACGCCCGTGACGACGATCTCTCGCACCGATCCGGCGTCGCTGCCGCTCGCCCGCTTCCCCGAGGAGTGGGCGGCCGAGACGACCCGCCTCGGCGGCCGCGCGTTCCACGGCAAGCAGGTGTTCAAGTGGATCCATGCGCGCGGCGTCACCGACGCGAGCAAGATGACGGATCTGCCGGCGCCGCTGCGCGAGCGGCTCACCGCGGAGGGCCTGACGGGCGTGCTCTCGGTGGTGACGGAGCGCCGGGCCGCCGACGACACGCGCAAGCTGCTCGTCGGCATGCACGACGGGGCGAACGTGGAGACCGTGCTCATTCCCCGCGTGACCCGCGGGACGTCGACGCTGCCGTCGCCGTTCGGCAGCGGTGAAGAGCCCGCGTTCGAGGATGCCGACGCGGCGGCGGCGGTCGACGACGAGGAGGCAGAAGAGGCCGAGCAGAAGGAGCCCTTCGTGCCGGTCACCCAGTGCATCTCGACACAGGTCGGCTGCGCGATGGGCTGCGTGTTCTGCGCGAGCGGGGTCGCCGGGCTGAAGCGCCACATGCGCGCCGACGAGATCGTGGCGCAGGTCCTCGTCGGTCGCTCGCGGCTCGACGCGAACGAGCGCATCCGGAACGTGGTGCTCATGGGCATGGGCGAGCCGCTCCACAACTACGACCAGGTCGCGCGTGCGCTACGGCTCATCATGCACCCCGAGGGGATCGCGCTCTCGGCGCGCAAGGTGACGGTCTCGACCAGCGGCCTCGTGCCCGAGATCGCGCGGCTCGGGGCCGACTTCGGCGGGAACATCGGACTCGCGATCTCGCTTCACGCCGCGGACGACGAGACGCGCTCGCGGCTGATGCCGATCAACAAGAAATACCCGCTCGCGGTCCTGGTGCAGGCGCTCCGCGACTACCCGCTGCCGCGTCGTCGCAAGATCACGATCGAGTACACGCTCGTCGCCGGCAAGAACGACACGGTCGACGAGGCGCGCAAGCTGACCCGGCTGCTCCGCGGGCTGCCGGTGAAGGTGAACCTCATCCCGATGAATCCGATCGAGGCCTCCACGCTCGGTCCCACGAACCTGACCGGGGTGCTGGCGTTCCAGCGCATCCTCGTCGACGCGGGCTACGCGTGCTTCATCCGACGTCGCCGCGGCGACGACGTGAGCGCGGCCTGCGGCCAGCTCGCGCTGCTCGGCGCGAAGCCCAGGGTCCGCGTGAACCGGACCTGATGCGCGGGCCGGTCGTTGCGCGGATGCTCGCGGCGCTCGTGATGCTCTCGGCGGTCGCGGCGCCGGTCGCCCGCGCCGAGGACGCGGCGCCCGGGCCGAGCGAGCCCGAGGGGCCGGAGCCCGACCCCTACCGCACGAAGCCCGGCTACGTGCAGCTCTTCGTCACCTCGTTCCTGGGGGACGGGCTGCGGTTCAACAACCCGTACCGGCTCGCGACGCCGCTCGGCGCCGACGCGGAGAGCGTGTCGCGAACCGCGGCCTACGTCGACGTCGGGATCGCCGCGACGTTCGGCCATCCGCTCGGCGTGCAGCACGGGGCGGCGCTGCGTACCTCGGGCGCGCTCGCCGGCGTGGGGCAGGTGGTGCTGACGCCGTCGTACCTGGCGTGGCGTCGGTGGCGGTCCCTCGCCGTCTATGGACGCGCCGGCACGCCGGTCGTCGTGACGCCGGACCTCACGTGGGGGCTCGAGGCTGGCCTCGGCGCGACGTGGTTCTTCCTCGGCGGTCTCGGCGTGGCGGCGGAGGTCGTGGGAGACGTGTTCTACGGCGCGGGGACGGCCGAGAAGGCGACGACCACGTATCCGGTGCTCAGCGGTCAGCTCGGCTTCGTGCTCGCGTACGAGGTGCTGCCGTGAAGCGCCGCGCGTGGTCGGCCCTCGTGATGGTCCTCGGCGTGTGCGCGATGGCGCCCACGGTCGGCGACACCGGGGGCTGCGGGCGGACCGCCACCGAGCTCGATCGCGACGCCTACGCGAACGGGCGCAAGATCATCGATTGCCGGCGCTGCCAGGACTGCGGGATCACGAGCGGCCGTTGCACCCGGGCCTGCGACCCGGCGGCGGAGCCCGACATCCAGCTGCCGGCGTCCTGCCGGCCGCTCTACCATGACGGTGAGGTCTGCATCCGCGCCCTCGACTCGGCGAGCTGCGAGGCCTTCGCCACGTACGTCGACGAGGTGGCGCCCGCGATCCCGAGCGAATGCGACTTCTGCCGCGTGACCGCCGCGGGAGCTCCCGGCGACGGCGGCACGCCGGGGGAGCGCGCCCCGTGAGCCGCCGGCTGGTGGTGGTCGCCCTGTCGCTCGCGTGCGGCGCGGCAGGGTGCGCCGCGCTCCGGCCGGTGACGGCGAGCTCGGGCGATCTCGCCGACTACCGCGCCTTCCGGGTCGCCGCCGCCGACGGCACGCGCCTCGCGCGCGCCAAGCAGTACCTGGAGCGGCATCCGCAGGGCGCGTTTGCCGACGAGGTGCGCGGCGCGTGGGACGCGGAGGAGCCGCGCTACTTCGCGAAAGCGCAGAGCTCACGCGAGTACGCGCGCCGCTATCTCGTCGATCTGCCGGACGGGCCGCACGCCGCGGCGGCGATGGCGATGCTCGTCGCGCTGCAGTCGACGATGGACGACGCGGAGCTCACCGACATCGCGCGGAAGGCGCAGCGTGACGACGTGAAGCTCGAGGCGGCCGCCGTCCAGCGCCGCGCGGTCGGGGAGGCCATCCTCGGGGCCATCGGCGTGCTCCTCGACGAGGAGGTGTATGCCGCGCGCCAGTCCGAGGGACCTCCGGCCCTGCGCGCCCTGATGAGCGGCGGTCACGGCACGACGTGGGGCGCCGCCACCGCGGAGCACGAGGAGGACCACTTCTTCCTCCTGCCCACGCGGCCGGTGCGCGAGTCGCGGCTCGTCACGATGAAGGTGTCGCTCACCGAGGAGGAGGGCCGCGTCGTCGCCGCCGCGGTCTCGGGGCCCGACCTCTTCGTGCGCTGGGCGGAGGCCGACCGGATCGTGAGGCTGGATCCGGCGGCGCCCGAGGACCGCACGGAGGCGCAGATCCACGTCCAGGAGCGCCTCGTCGGGGCCCTCGAGCGGCGGTTTCCGGCGAGCCATTGCCCCGACGCGAGGGGCGACCGCGAGCTCTATCACCGCGCCTGCGACGGCTGGGAAGCGCGCGTCACGGCGGGCACCGCCGCCGGCGAAAGCGACGTGATCGTGATCCGCGGGCCCGGTGGACCTGCTAGAAAGCTGGGCGTTCGATGATCCCGTTCATTCACGTGCCGGACCTCAAGATCGGTCCCCTGACGCTGCATCCGTTCGGGCTCCTGGTCGCGACCGGGGTCATCCTCGGAACGTGGCTGGCGACGCGGCGCGCCCGTCAGCGCGGCCTCGACGTCGACAAGCTGAACTCGTTCATCACGTGGATGCTCGTCGCCGGCTTCCTCGGCGGGCACATGCTCGACCAGCTCTTTTATCACTGGCCCGAGTTCGTCCGCCGGCCGTGGTCGATCTTCCTCCTGTACGAGGGCCTCAGCTCGTTCGGCGGCTTCACGGGCGCGCTCATCGGCATCGTGCTCTGGAAGTACTTCGAGGCGGTGCCGCTGGCGCGCGTGCCCGGCCTCGGCTTCACGCTTCCGAAGTATCGCCGGCGTGACCTGACGATGCCGATCCTGCCGTTCGCGGACATCATCCTGAGCGTCTTCCCCGTGGCCTGGGTGTTCGGGCGCAGCGGCTGCTCGGTGGTCCACGATCATCCGGGCATGGCCGCGGCGCCGGGCACGCTGCTCGCCGTCGCGTACGGGCGTCCGGACCACATCACGAAGCTGCTCAGCCTCGGGTCCGGGGATCTCGAGCTCCGCTACGGGACGGCGCCGCAGTTCGATCTCGGCCTCCTCGAGATGCTGTTCACGGTCGTCCTCGCCACGCTGCTCGCGCTGACGTGGAACCGTAAGCTCACGACCGGGTGGTACGTGGCGATGACCTCGCTCGCGTACGCGCCGGTCCGCTTCGCGATGGACTATCTCCGCGTGAAGGACGTCGACCAGGCGGATCCCCGATTCCACGGTCTCACGCCCGCGCAGTGGGCGTGCGTTGCGCTTTTCGTGTTCGGCGTCGTGATGATCGGCGTCATCCGCGAGATCAAGCGGAGCGGCAAGGACCCCCAGGACCTCCTGGTCGCGCCCGCCACCGGCCCGCTGCCTCCCGAAGGCGCGTACCGGCAGCGCGCCTGACCGCCGAGGGGCCCGCGCGGCGAAAGTCGTTCGGATCCCTGCCGGTCCTCGGCGCGCGCGGCAGGGCAGAGGGGCCGAAAGTCGTTCGGATCCCTGCCGTTCGGCGACGCGGGCGGGAGGGCCGAGGGCGCGAAAGTCGTTCGGATCCCTGCCGTTCGGGGTCGCGGTCCTCGGCTGCGCAGGGCACTGCCGGCGGTCGTCAGGGATCCGAACGAGTTTGGCGCCTTCGGGCCCCCTCCGCGGGTCCGCGGCTCGTGAGGGATCCGAACGAGTTTGGCGGGTCCGGGGTCGCTCCGCGGGTCCGCGGCTCGTGAGGGATCCGAACGAGTTTGGCCGGTCCGGGCTCGCTCCGCGGGCCCGCGGCTCGTGAGGGATCCGAACGAGTTTGGCGCCATCAGGGCGCGGTGGTCACCGCGCGAGGAGGTGCGCGGCCAGGGCGGCGCGGACGTCGTCGGGGAACGGGGTCTTCGCCATGCCGTCGAGCGCGGTGCACACGTGGACCTGCCTCGTCGTGGCGAGGGTCACGCCGTCGCTCTGACGGTGCATCTCGAAGGCGAGATGCGCCGAGGTCGTGCCGAGCTTTTCCGTCCAGCCCCGGATCACCGCGGCGTCACCGTAACGGAGCGGCGCCCGGTAGTCGGCCTCGACGTGCACGGCCGGGAAGCCAAGGCCGCGGCTCATGATGAGCCCCGAGTAGCCGCCCGGCAGCTCGTCGAAGAGCCGCTCCATCGCGTCGTGCGCGTAGTTGAAGAAGCGCGCGAAGAAGACGATGCGCGCTGCGTCCACGTCCTCGAAGCGCACCGGCCTCACGTGGCTGATCACGCGCGCCTCACGGCTTCTTGCGCCCGCCCAGGACGGCCAGCTTGAAGTACGAGAGCTGGCTCTTCGCCGCCTCCTTGATGGTGCTCACCCGGTCCTGGTCGCGCGTGCTCTTGCGGCCGAGCAGCGCGCCCGTCTCGTAGAGCTCGCGCGTCTTCGCGCGCTGCAGCTTGCCGCTCGAGGTCTTCGGCAGGACGCCGGGCGCGAGCGGGACGACGTCGTCGAGCGACAGGTTCATGCCGGCCTGGACGGCCTTGCGCACGAGGCCGGCGACGTCGGCGCGCGCCTCGGCGAGCTCCTTGGCCTCGAGGCCCTTCGGCGCGTCCTGCACCTCGAACGCCACGACGACGCGCTCGCGATCGCGCTCCGTGTTGTCACGCGCGCCGAACGCGATGACGTTGCCCTTGCGGACGCCCACGACGCGGCTCGCCTCCCACTCGATGTCCTGCGGGTAGTAGTTCCGCCCGTTGACGATGATGACTTCCTTGGACCGGCCGCAGATGTACACGTGGCCGCCGTGGAGGAGGCCGAGGTCGCCCGTCTTCAGCCAGCCGCCGGCGAACGCCTCGGCAGTTCGCTCGGTGTCCTCCCAGTAGCCCTTCATGACGCTCGGCCCCTTGATGCGGAGCTCGCCGACGTGGTCCTCGGGCAGCGGCGTCGCGCTCTCGGCGTCGTCCGGAGCGAACACCGCGATGTCGTGGCTCGCGAACTTCGGCCCGCACGAGACGAGGCGCACGGCCCGCGCGTCGTCCTCGGGCACGACCTTCGCGACGTTCTCGGCCCAGAGGGTCTCGGCGTCGACCGCCAGCGTCTTCAGGCCCTCCTGGAGCTCCGTGAAGGAGATCGCGAGCGACGATTCGGCCATCCCGTAGGACGGGAGCAGCGCGTTCTTCGAGAACCCCACCTTCTCGAAGGTCTCGGCGAACGTCTCGAGCGTCTCGGGGCGGATCGGCTCGGCCCCGCAGCCGGCGACGCGCCACGACGACAGGTCGATCCCCTCGAGCTCGCGCTCGCGGATGCGCTTCACGCAGAGCGCGTAGGCGAAGTTCGGCCCGAACGAGATGGTGCCCTTGTGCCGCGTGATCGCCTGGAGCCAGCTGATCGGCCGCTTCAGGAAGAGCAGGGGAGGCAGGAACACGATGGGCGTGCGGTGGACGATGGGTGCCAGCACGAAGCCGATGAGCCCCATGTCGTGGTAGAGCGGCAGCCACGAGACGCCGACGTCCTCCTCGTTCATGTGGAGCCCGTCGTGGGTGATGCACTTCACGTTCGCCATCAGGTTGGCGTGGGTGAGCGTGACGCCCTTGGGCCGCGAGGTGGAGCCGCTCGTGAACTGGAGGAAGGCGACGTCGTCGCCGGTGAGCTTCACGCCCTGCAGCGGCTCGAGCGACTCGCGGATCGCCTCGACGGCGACCACCTGCTCGAGCTCGCGCGACGACTCCTGGACCGTCCCGAGGAGGCGCTTGATCTGGGACGTGGTGACGAGGGCGCGCGCGCCGCTCTTCGCGACGATGTGCCGCGTGTTGTCGAGATACCCCTGGAGCTGCCCGAGCCCGAGCGGCGGGTAGATCGGCACCGGGACGATGCCGGCCCGCATCGCGCCGAAGAAGCAGAGAACGAAGTCCTCGGCCGCGGGCAGGATGAGGGCGACGCGGTCACCCTTCTTCAGGCCGAGCGCCTGGAGCGCGCCGCCGTAGCGGGCGCTGGCGCGCTCGAGGGCGGCGTACGAGAAGGACGCCTCGCTCGTCGCCTTGGCCGCGAAGCCGGGGACGCCGTCCTCGGAGACGAAGCGGAAGCCGTACTTCGGGTCGGCCTTCGCCGCGTCCTCGAGCGCCGCGCCGAACGTGGGGAACGAAGGAAAGGGGCGGGAATTCACGCGGACCTCGTTCTAGCAGAGAAGATCGCCGCCGGTTTCACGATGTAAGCGCGGGACGTCGCGCGCGACTTTGACATCGCGCGCCGGAGCCCGCGATAATGCCGGGAAGATGCCGCTCATCGAGACCGAGGAAGCCGCCCGCCGCCTGGCGCGAGCCATCGCAAGTGATCTCTCCCTCTACAACGAGGAGAAGATCGTGAACGGGATCACGAACGACACGCTCTTCACGGCGCTCGCCGAGGAGATCGAGGAGGGCCGCGCCCTCTACAAGCGGCGCGTGGCCCCGGAGCTCTACCCGAAGAACTTCTACGATCGTGCGCTCGTCGACATCCTCATCAAGGCCAAGGGCCACATCAAATCCAAGATCTGGTAGCGGGCTGCGCCCTCTCGTCCTGATCGTACCGCGCGAGGCGGCGGGGGTGCGGCTCGACCGCTTCCTCGCTGGCGCCCTCGCGGGCCGTGACGAGGGGCCGTCGCGGTCCGAGCTCCAGCGCTGGATCGAGCACGGAGGCGTCCAGGTCGACGGGGTCGTGAAGAAGGCGGCGGACAAGGTCCGCGAGGGCGCGCGCGTCGACGTGCAGCCCGAGGCCCCGCCGCCGACCGACGCGATCGCCGAGGAGGGGATCGCCTTCGGCATCGTCCACCAGGACGAGGCGATCATCGTGATCGACAAGCCGGCGGGCCTCGTCGTTCATCCGGCGAAGGGGAACGCGACCGGCACGCTCGTCAACGGGCTCCTCGCGCGCGGCGCGTTCGACGTGCCGGACGGCGACGAGGACGTCGACCCCGCGGCGCCGCCCGGCGACATCGAGCGCAGCCGGCCCGGCATCGTGCACCGGCTCGACAAGGGGACGAGCGGGCTCATGGTGGTGGCGCGCACGCCGCGCGCGCGCGAGCACCTGAAGCGCCAGTTCGCCGACCACAGCATCGACCGCGAGTACGTCGCGCTCTGCCTGGGCGACGTGAAGGCGCAGACGTTCGACACCATGCACGGGCGGCACCCGACCGACCGGCTGCGCTTCACGTCGCGCGTGAAGCTCGGAAAGCGCGCGGTGACCCACGTGCGGCCGCTCGAGACGCTGGCCCGCGGCGCGGTCACGCTCGTCGCCTGCCGGCTCGAGACCGGCCGCACGCACCAGATCCGCGTCCACCTGTCGGACCACGGGACGCCCATCCTCGGCGACGCGCTCTACGGCGGCGCGAAGCCGAAGCACCAGATCCTGCGCGAGGCGGCGGAGGCGCTCGGCCGGCCGGCGCTCCACGCGCGCCTGCTCGGGTTCGAGCATCCGCTGACCGGCAAGCGCGTCCTCTTCGAGGTGGACCCGCCCGCCGACTTCGAGCTCGTCCTCACCGAGCTCCGCGCCATCCCCTGACTCAGTCCTTGGCGAGGAGCCCGGGGTGGCGGCGCTTCATCCACGTGAGCGCGAGGAAGCCGACCACCACCGCGAACCAGAGCGTCGCGAACCGGACGAGGATCATCGCCGCCGTCGCGACGCTCTTCTCGACGTGGCCGAGCTCGGTCATCTGCCCCATGAGCGCGCTCTCGGTGACGCCGAGGCCGCCCGGGACCGGCACGATGGCGCCGACGAGCGTGCTCGTCGCGTAGAAGAACGTCGCGAGCGGGATGCTCGTCGACTGGCCGAAGCCCACCAGGATGACCCAGAGCGCGAGGCACTCGAGCGTCCACGCGGCGGCGGAGAGCAGGCTGGGGACGATGAGGTTCCGGAAGCGGAGCAGGATGGCGAGGCTCTCGTACGCCGCCTCGAGCTTGGGCGCGATGCGACCGAGCTTCCCGGGAAGCTTCGCGACGATGCCGATGATCGCCATCGATGCGGTGCGGCTCCCGACCACGATGACGAGCGTGAGGACCAGCGCGGCCCCGACGCCCGCCCACACGAGGCCGCCCGCGAAGCCGAGCGATCCGAACACGATGAGCGCCACGATGCCGATGACGTCGGTCGCGCGCTCGGCCACGACGATGGGCGCGGTGCGGGTCATCGGGACCTCGTAGGTCTCGAAGAGCACGAGCGACTTGAACACCTCGCCCACCTTGCCGGGCGTGACGGTGAGCACGAAGCCGGAGAGGAACGTGAGGAAGCTGTCGAGCTTCGGCACGTGGCGGATGTCGAGGCGCGCGAGATAGAACTCCCACTTGAGGAAGCGGATGACGTAGTTGCCGAAGGCGAGCCCGCACGCCGCCGCGAACATCTCGAAGTGGAAGGTCGCGAGCGACTCGCGGATCTTGCCGAGCCCGCTGTAGATCGCGAACCCGAAGTAGACGCAGACGCCGAGCAGCATCGCGTAGAGGATCTTGCGGATGTTCGCTTTCATGGCTTCTTCCCTGCGGCGCGTGCGCGCGCTCTCTGCCGTGCGATGACGTAGGCGGCCATCCCGATCACCACCGCCGCGAGGATCGCCCAGAACGCCCAGGCCGGCGCTTCCCAGCGCCCGCGCGCCAGGCCGGGATCGGGCCGGACGACGGTCTCGGTCGCGCCGGCCGCCGAAGGTGCGGGCTCCGGATCGAGCGCCGCCGTCGAGGGCGCGGGAGGCGTGGGCTGAGCCGAGCTCGGCTGTCGCATGCGCACGCCCTTACCACGCAACGCGGGGCGCCGGCGCAAAGTCGGCGCGCGCGAGCGGGGCGCCTTTGACAGCCGCCTCGCAGTCGTGCGAACAGAGTAGGCAGCGTGAGCACCCAGCCCTCGATTCCGCAACAAGGTGCCGCAGGCGACCCGCGTGATCCTTCGCAGGACGCGCATGCGGCTGGCCAGGCCCCGAACGACGTCGAGCTGCTCGCGAAGGCGGCGAGCGCGCGGAAGGCGCTGCACCAGGCGGTCTCCGCCAAGGTGGTCGGGCAGGAAGGGGTCATCGACCTCATGCTGGTCGCGCTGCTCGCGCGCGGGCATGCGCTGCTCGTCGGCGTCCCCGGGCTGGCGAAGACGCTGCTCGTCGCGTCGCTCGCCGAGGCGCTCGACCTCCAGTTCGGGCGCGTGCAGTTCACGCCCGATCTCCTGCCCGCCGACATCACCGGCACCGACGTCCTCCAGGAGGACGAGGACAACCAGGGCGGCGTGCACCGGCGCGTGCGCTTCCTGCCGGGCCCCATCTTCCACAACCTGATCCTCGCCGACGAGATCAACCGGACGCCGCCGAAGACGCAGGCGGCGCTCCTCCAGGCGATGCAGGAGCGGCGCGTGACGGTCGGCAACGTCACCCACGTGCTCCCCGATCCGTTCCAGGTGTTCGCGACGCGCAACCCCATCGAGCAGGAGGGCACGTACCCCTTGCCCGAGGCGCAGCTCGATCGCTTCCTCCTCGAGATCCACGTCGCGTACCCGTCGGAGATCGAGGAGCGCGAGATCGCCCGGCGCACGACGAGCGCCGACTCCGGCACCGTGCCGCGCGTGCTCTCGACGAACGACGTCCGCGCGCTCCAGTCGCTCGTCCCGCGGATCCCCGTGACGGAGGAGGCGATCACCCTCGCGGTCGCCCTCGGCCGCGCCACCCGTCCTCGCACCGGCGCCGCGGCGGCGCAGGGCGGAGGCGTGAAGCAGGTCGACGAGTACGTTCGGTTCGGCGCCGGGCCCCGCGGTTCGCAGGCGCTCGTGCTCGCCGCGAAGGCCCGGGCGGCGCTGCGCGGCGAGGCCGCGGCCGACGTGGAGGACGTGAAGGCGCTCGTCGTCCCGGTGCTGCGGCACCGCCTCGTCATGAGCTACCGCGCCGAGGCCGAGGGCGTGCGCGACACCGACGTGCTCGAGCGCGTGCTCGCCAGCGTCAGCTGAGCGGACGCGCGCTCAGTCGGGTCCGCCCCAGTACGTGACCTCGTCGCCGATGGCGATCGATCCCTCCTCATCGGGCACCAGGTTCTGCCCGAAGTAGACGGCGTTGGCGACGCGCCGGTAGCGGGCGAGGGTGCGGAGCGGCTCGCTCGTCACGCGCGCCGACGCCTGGTCGATGGTGATCACCGTGCAGCGGCCGCAGCGCTTCGGCATGCGGTACGCGAGCGTTCCGATGCGCGCGTGGTCATGGTGGTCCTCCTGGTACGCGGCGCCGCCCTCGACGACCACATTGGGACGGAAGCGGTTCATCGGGACCGGCGTCTCGAGCCGTCCGTTGAGCTCCGCGAGCGACGCGCGCGAAGCGAGGAGGAGGGGAAATCCGTCCGCGAACCCCACGCGATCGCCGGGCTGGGAGAAGCGCGGGTCGAGCGGCCGGATCACGTGCTCCGGGAGGAAGACGAGCGCGCAGGCCACGCCGAGATGATCGGAGAGCGCGGCGGCCGAGTCGCCGGCGACCGCGACCGCCTCCACCGCGTCGTGCCATACGTGGACGTGGCGGCGGTGCGAGTCGTCCATGCCGAGCGGCAGCTCGACGAAGGTGCCCGCCGCGCCCATCACGAGCGTGTCGCCTCGGAGCTCGGTCGTGACCAGCGCGAGCTTCGGGTGCTCGCGCTGGGTGATGAACCGGCCCTCCGGCGTGACCGCCATGAACCGGCGATCGTGGCGCAAGCCTCCGCGAAGAACGTCGGACCGGTCGAGCGCGACGCCCCGTGCACCCTTGATCGGATAGACGTGCAGCTCCGCGACGAACATCGGTTCTCTCGCAAATAGCTGGAACTTTCGGGCCGCGAGGCGGAAAATGCGCCTCCTATGGCCGAGCGAGCCCCGGCGGGCGACACGGAGCGGAAGAAGGCGAAGGAGCCGGACGACGCAGCGAAGACCGAGAAGCAGGAAAAGGCCGACAAAGCCGAACGCCCGAGCGCGCGCGCGCTTCCCGAGAAGGCCGACAAGCCGGAGAAGGGCGAGAAGGCGGAGAAGGCCGAGAAGCCCGAGAAGGCCGACAAGCCGAAGCCGGACCACGACGACGACGAGGAGAGCGAGCCGAAGCGCAAGGCCCGCCCGAAGGCCGAGAGCGATCCCGCCGAGCCCTATCCCTCGATCCCCCCGCTACCCGCGGCCGGCCCCTGGCGCAGCTACAAGGAGATCGTCGCGGGCCTCGCCTCGCGGATCGTCGATGCGCAGCGCCCGATCCGCGTGCTCCAGGCGATCCGCTGGGACCAGTCCGTCGAGGACGATTTCCGCAAGAGCCGCTACCGCGAGCTGCCGAAGGTCGACGCCGCGTACTACGAGTCGCAGGAGCTCGGCTTCGATTCCCGGCAGAAGGCCGAGGAGTTCGAGGCGATCGCGAAGGACATCGACACGGAGCTCGGCGAGTCGGACGCCATCGGTAACATCATGACGAGCACCGCGCTCGAGTACCGCGACGTCGTGCGCATGCTCGCGGCCCGCGGCACGCCGATGTTCTATGGCTACTCGCGGAAGCTCTATGGCTCGTGCAAGGACAAGTTCCCCGACGGCAAGACGTCGCTGCGGGATCTCGGACACCTGCTCTACGAGATCCTGACCAACATCGACGAGACGCTGCTCGGCCAGACCTACGAGCGCACCATCGACGCCGAGACCGCCGCCGCCGAGCTGAACCGCCGGTTCAGCGAGTACTTCGCCGACGGGGGCGTGCGCGTCGAGGTCGACGACACGCTCCTCAGCGATGCCGCGGCGGGCAGCGACTACGTCAAGGTGCGCACCGGGGCGAAGTTCTCGACGCGCGACATCGACATCCTCGAGGTGCACGAGGGCTGGGTGCACGTGGCGACGTCGCTCAATGGCCAGGCGCAGACCGTCGCCAAGTGGCTCGCCAAGGGCCCGCCGCGCACCACCACCGTGCAGGAGGGCCTCGCGGCGCTCGTCGAGATCTTCACGTTTCGCACGTACCCGCGGCGGGCGCGGCGGCTGAACGATCGCGTGCTCGCCGTCGACAAGGCGGAGGACGGCGCGAGCTTCCTCGAGGTGTTCGAGTGGTTCCGCACCGAGGGTTACGACGAGGAGGAGTGCTTCCACAACACGCGCCGCATCTTCCGCGGCGGCGTCGTCGATGGCGGCGCGCCGTTCACGAAGGACGCCTGCTACTGCAAGGGCATCGTGCTGAACTACGCGTTCATCCGGAGCGCCATCCAGCACAACCGGGTCGACCTCATCCCGTTCCTCTTCGTCGGCAAGGTGGCGCACGAGGACGTGCCCATCCTCGCGCGCCGCGTGAACGATGGCGTCGTGAAGCCGCCGCACTACCTCCCGCCGATGTTCCGCGATCTGAACGGCCTCGCCATCTGGATGGCGTATTCGACGTTCTTCACGCGGCTCGGGGGCGACGCGATCAGCGACTACTACGCGAAGCTGTTCGCTCGCGCCGGCTGACGCATGGCCGCTAGCGGCCCTTGAACTGCGGCTTCCGCTTCGCGACGTAGGCGGTGATGCCTTCCTTCGCGTCGGCCGAGGCGAAGAGCTCCGCCTGGAGCTCGCGCTCGAGGGCGAGGCCCTGCTCGAGGCTCGACTCGAGGCCGCTGTGCACGGCGCGCTTGATGCGCCCGGCCGCCATTGCCGCGCCGTGGGGCGGGCAGAAGCCGCGCGCGTAGGCGACGACCTGGCGCAGGAAGTCGTCCGCCGAATCGGCGTCCCACACCTTGTTGACGAGGCCGAGCTCCTCGGCGCGGCCCATGTTCACCTTCGTGCCCTCGACCATCATCTCGATGGCGCGCGAGGCGCCGAGGATACGGGCGAGCCGCTGCGTGCCGCCGGTGCCGGGGAGGACGCCGAGCCCGATCTCGGGGAGCCCGAGCTGGAACTCGCCGGCGCGCGCGATGCGGAGGTCGCAGGCGAGCGCGATCTCGAGGCCGCCGCCCACGGTGTGCCCGTTCAGCGCGGCGATGACGAGCTTCGGGGTCTGCTCGAGGCGCGAGATGGTCTCGTTGGCGTGGAGGCAGAAGTAATATTTGAACGTGCTGTCGGCCTCGGCCAGCATGTTGATGTTGGCGCCCGCGCAGAAGTACTTCTCGCTGTGGCCGGTGAGGACGATGACGTGGACGTCGTTGTCGAACCGCGCCTCGAGGATGTAGCTGTCCAGCTCCTTCAGCATCTCGTAGCTGTAGGCGTTGACCGGCGGGTCGTTCAGCGTGAGGACCGCCACACCCTTCTCGGTCATGTAGTTGACGAGCGTGCCCATGGGCCGGACTCTAACGCCGCAGCGCCCACCGCGGGGGAAGAGTTCGGCGCCCGAGCCGAGGCGTTTGGCGTATCGCTGCGCCCGTGATACGGGTTCGCTTCTTACTTCGATGGACCGGTCCGAACTCAAGAGCGAGCTGAAACGCTTGCTGGTCTCCGAGCTGAATCTTTCCGGCCGAGATCCGAGCAGCATCGGCGACGACGCGCTGCTGTTCGGCGACGGCGCGGGCGACGGCGGCCTCGGGCTCGACTCGCTCGACGCACTGCAGATCGCGATGCTCGTCGAGGAGAAGTTCGGCGTCCGCGTGCCCGAGGGCGACGAGGCGCGGCCGATCTTCCGGTCCGTGGCGACCCTCGCCGAGTTCGTGCACCACGCGCAGGCGCAGGCGGGCACCGCCGGTGGCGCGGCCAAGGACACCGCGGCGCGCTAGGGTCAGCATCGTGATCGTCGTGACCGGCCTCGGGGCCATCAGCTCGCTCGGCGGGACGGCCCAGGAGACCTGGCAGCGCGTGCTGCGCGGCGAGCGCGCCTTCCGTGACGTGTCGCTCTTTCCCGCCGACGACTACCGCGTCCGGCTCGTCGCGCAGGTCGACGGCATCCCCGAGACCGGGGGCGAGGAGTACTCGCGGACGAGCGAGCTCGGTCTCCGAGCCGCGCGCGAGGCGCTCGTCGACGCCGGGCTCGCGGACGGCGCTTCACGTCCGCGGCGCGTCGGCCTGGTGGTCGGCGGCAGCACCGCGGGCATGCTCGAGACCGAATCCACGCTCGCCGTCATCGTCAGCCCGGAGGGCGACGTCGACCCCGCGGTGCGCGACGAAGCGCTGAGCCGCATGCTCACCCATCCGCTCAGCGCCCCCACCGACCGCATCGCGCACGAGCTCGGGCCCTTCAGCCGCGTGCGCTCGCTCTCCTCGGCGTGCTCGAGCGGCGCGAACGCGCTGCTGGTCGGGGCGACGTGGCTCGAGCTCGGCCTCGTCGACGTCGTCCTGTGCGGGGCCGCCGACGCGCTCTGCCGGATCACGCTGAGCGGGTTCAATGCGCTCGGCGCGCTCGATCCGGACGGCGCGCGGCCCTTCGATCGGCGACGCCACGGGCTCACGCTCGGCGAGGGCGCGGGCTTCCTCGTGCTCGAGCGGGCGGACGGCGCGGCGCGGCGCGGCAAGGATGCAATCTGCACGCTCCTCGGCTGGGCGGCGCGGGCCGAGGCGCACCACATCACGAACCCCGAGCCGAGCGGCGAGGCTCCGGTCCGGGCGATGCGTGCCGCGATCGCGCGGGCGGGGCTGACGCCGGCGGACATCGACTACGTCAATGCGCACGGCACGGGAACGCCGCTCAACGAGCCCATGGAGGCGCGCGCGCTCGGCCGCCTGTTCGGCGCCGACCTGCCGCGCGTCCCGGTATCGAGCCAGAAGGGCCAGATCGGTCACACGCTCGCCGCGTCGGGCGCCATCGAGGCGGCGATCACCGCGCTCGCCCTCGCGACGGGGACGATGCCGCCCACCGGCGGCCTCGACGAGCCCGACCCGGATCTGCTCCTCCGCCATGTGCGCGTCGCCGAGGCGGCGCCGATCCGTGCCGCTCTCTCCAGCTCCTTCGCGTTCGGGGGCATGGACACGGCGCTCGTGCTCGGCAAGGCAGGCCTCGCGCACGCCTCGCCCCCGCGCCGCACCCATGCGGTGGTCGTCACCGGGGCGGCGGCGTTGACGCCGGCCGGGCTCTTCGACGGCGCGGAGCTCGCCGCGCTGCCGGCCCGCGCGTGCGCAGCGAACGAGATCGGTGACGACGTCTCTGCGCTGCTCGACGGGCCGCGGGCCCGCCGCCTCGACCGCGCCTCCCGCCTCGCCGCGGTGGTGTGCGAGCGGGCGCTCGGCGGCGGCGACCGGCCCGGCGTGGTGCCGGAGTCGGCGCGCGACGCGGGCGTCATCCTCGGCAACGCGTTCGGCTCGGTCGACGGCACGTCCGCCTTCATGCGAAGGCTTCGCGAGAAGGGCGCGCGCCTGGCGAGCCCGGCCGACTTCCCGGCCCTCGTGCCGAGCTCCCCGGCGGGCTTCGTGTCCATCTATCTCGGCCTCACCGGACCGACGCTCGCCGTCGCCGACCTCGCGGTGTCGGGGGAGTGTGCGTTCGCGCAGGGCTACGAGCTCATCGCGGCCGGCGAGGCGGAGCGCGCGGTCGTGGTCGCCGTCGAGGAGCGAAGCCGGATCGTCGACCAGGTGCTGCGCGTCGTCTTCGGGCTCGACGGGACCACCTCGCAGCGGCTCCCGCGCCGCGAAGGAGCAGGGGCCATCGCGCTCGCGAGCGCGGAGGTCGCAGAGGCGCGCGGGCTGCCGGTGCTCGCGGTCGTCGAGCAGGTCGTCAGCTGGGCCCAGGACGAGTCCGCGCTCGCCGAGCTGGCGCCGCCGCCCGACGCCAGGGAGCGCGCCCTCGTCGTGCTCGGGGTCGCCACCGCCGAGGCGCTCCTCGAGCGATCGGGTTGGGCGCTCGTGCCGCGCGTGTCGTGCGCGGAGCAGGTCGGCTCGCACGAGGGCGCAGGCGGCATCGCCCTCGCGGTCGCCTCGGCGACGCTCGCCTCCGACACGACGCTCGACGTCACGCTCTGCATCGGCTCGGCCCGCGGGTGGGGCTACGCCATCCTCCTCAGGCGCAGGCCCTCGTGAGGCGTGTTCCGGGCGTGGCGGTCGCCGCGCTGCTCGCCGCGAGCGCCACCCTCGGCTGCGGCCTCGGGAAGACCGGCCTCGTGAAGAGCCCCTACGAGATCATCGACAAGGGCGCGCCGGTGGCGGCCGCTCCGCCCGACGTGACAGCGCCCGAGTGGAGGCTCGCGCGCCGGCGCCTCGGGCGCCTCCGTGACGGGCAGCCGGGACGTCCGTACGTCGAGAAGATCCGCATCGCGGTCGATGATCCCCGCAGCGGAAAGCGCTTCGAGGCGCGCGGCGCGGTCGCGATCAGCCCCGACAAGGCAGCACGCATGATGCTGGTCGGCCCCGGCGGCGCGACCGCGCTCGACGTCTGGGTGACGAAGGAGCGCTTTCGCTTCGCGGTGCCCGCGGTGAAGCTCGAGAAGCGGGGCGGCCGCGATCCCGCGGAGTCGCGAGGCCTGCCCATCGGCATGCTCCGGTGGTGGTTCCTCTCGCCCCTCGGCGGGCGGCTCCTCGTCGCGCGCTCGAACGCGCAGGAGAGCTCGTGGGTGCTCCGCGAAGGCGGGGCGACGGTCACGCTGCGCACCGACGGCAACCGGTTCGTGGCGCTCCGGCGCGAGGGCGAGACGCTCGAGGGCATCGAGTGGACGGCGCGGGGCCTCGTCCCGCAGAGCGGCGCGCACGGGCAGTACATCGAGGGCCGCTTCGGGCTCCGCGTCGAGGTGCTCGTCGAGGAGGTGCTCGAGGCCGAGCCGGATCCCGAGGCGTTCACGGATCCGGACGTCGATCAGGCGCCGGCGGCGGAGCCCGGCGGGAGGTCGTTGTGAGCGCCGTTGCGGTCGTCGCCTACGGCGCGCTCTCCGGGCTCGGGGAGGGCGAGGCGGCGGTCGGCGTCGGCGCCCCCGGCGAGCCCGCGCCGCGCAGCATCGCGCGCGATCCGGAGCTCGAGGCGGCCGGGCTGAGTCGCCCGTTCTGCGCCCGCGTTCCCGGCGCGAGCCCCGCTTCATCGACCGAGCCGGCGGACCGCGCGACCATGCTCCTCGACCGGGCGCTGGCGGCGTGTACCGCCGAGCTCGACGTCGCGCTTCCCGGCTGGCGGGCGCGCCGCGTCGGCCTCGCGCTCGGCACCTCGAGCGGCGGCATGCGCGCGTTCGAGGCCGCGTTCGCGCCCGGCGCCTCGGCCGAGGGGTCGGTGGCCGCCACGTACATCGGTCCGGTCGTGGAGGCGGAGCGCGCCTTTGCGGCGTCGCCGTTCGCGTTCGTTCTCGGCGCGTGCGCGTCGGGTACGCTCGCGGTCGGCCTCGGCCGCGAGTGGCTGCGCGCCGGCGCCTGCGACGTGGTGCTGTGCGGCGGCTTCGACGCGGTGAGCGTCTTCGTCGCCTCGGGCTTCGAGGTGCTGCGCGCGACGTGCAGCGATGGCGCGCCGCGGCCCTTCCGCACCGGCCGCGACGGGCTCGCGCTCGGGGAAGGCGCGGCGGTCCTCGCGCTCGTGCGCGCCGACGATCCTGCGGTCGACGGACGCCCGGTGCACGGGTACGTGACCGGGTTCGGCGCCTCGTGCGACGCGGTCCACCTCACCGCGCCGGACCGCGAAGGGCAGGGGCTCGCGCGCGCCGGCGCCCGCGCGCTCGTCGATGCCGGCGACCCTCGCATCGATCTCGTGAGCGCCCACGCGACCGCCACCGAGTACAACGACGCGGCGGAGGCGCGGGCGCTCCTCGCGCTGCTCGGCCCGGAACGGCTCCCCGAGGTCCCGGTGCACGCGCTGAAGGGCGGGATCGGGCACACGCTCGGCGCGGCCGGCGCGCTCGAGACGCTCGCGGCGCTGACCGCGCTCGGCCGCGGCGTCCTCCCGGCGTCGGCCGGCGAGGGCGCGCTCGATGGGGGCGTGCGGGTCCTCGGACGCGCGGTCGCGCAGCCGGTCGAGACGGCGCTCAAGCTGTCGGCCGCCTTCGGGGGCGCCAACGCCGCGCTCGTCGTCAGCCGGTCCCGTCCGGTGCGCCTCGGCGCCGAGCGCCCGGTCCGCGACGTGTTCGTCTCCCGCGGAGCGGCGGTGACGGGAGAGCGCATCGCCGAGGCCACGACCGCCGCGTCGCTCGCCGCCCGCACGCGCCACAGCGCAGACAAGCTGGCGCGCGCCGATCTCCTCGTGCGCCTCGCCGTCGCCGCGGTCGCCGACCTGCGCGACGCGCTCGGTCCCGACGCCGAGCGCCTGCTCGACGGCGCGGGCACGCTGGTCGGTCATGGCCTCGCCACCATGGACACGAACGCGAGCTACCTCGCGCGCATCCAGACCGCCGGACCGAGCCGCGGCGAGCCCCGCCGCTTCCCGTACACGACGCCGAACGCCCCGGCCGGAGAGTGCGCCGTCGCCTTCGGGCTGACCGGCCCGTCCTTCGCGGTGGGCTGCGGGCTGCACGGCGGGCTCGAGGCGCTCGCCGTCGCCGCCGACCTCGTGCGCGGCGGGGTCGCCGAGCGCATGGTCGTGGTCGCGGTCGACGAGGCGGGCGCCGGCTCGCGTCGCGTCGCCCCCGGCACCGAGCCAGGCGCCGTCGCGGTGCTCGTCGCGAGCGACAAATTGGCGGCCCGTCTGGTGTCGTGGGAGAGCACGCTCCCGCAGGCCTCGCGTGAGCGGGACGCCCGTCCCGTACCGCGCGCCGCGGCCGCTCACGCCGCGCTGCTGCCGCTCGCGAGCGGTCGGCCGGACACTTTGTCAGCGCCTTCGTTCGGCGGGGGATTTGCCCGCGCGCGCTTCTTCTGGCTCTGATTTCCGCGTCTCGCGAGGTAACGTGGGCATCGGAATTCGGTCTCCGGCCGAGGTGTTGGAAAGCACAATGCGCAAGCTCTTCTCCTGTCTCCTGCTCGCGGTCCTCCCGGTCGTCGGGGCCTGCTCGAAGTCGTACATCCCCAACACCGACGTCGAGGACTCGAGCGACAACAAGAAGGTCATCGCGTTCTGCGAGGAGTACCGGCACGCCGTCGAGGACAAGGACGTGGGGCGCCTGCTCAAGCTCGCGAGCCCGCGCTACTACGAGGACGGCGGCAACACGAACCCCGAGGACGACATCGACGCGGACGGTCTCAAGGACTACCTCACGTCGACCTTCGTGAAGACGCAGACGATCCGGTACGAGATCCGCTACCGCCGCGTTTCCGTGAGCGAGAACAAGAAGATCTTCGTCGAGTACACCTACTCGGCGAGCTACCGCATCCCGGGTCTCAAGGGCGAGGAGTGGAAGCACACCGTCGCCGACAACCGCCTCGAGATCGTCCCCGACGGCGAGAGCTACAAGATCCTCGCTGGCATGTGAGACGGTGAGCTTCTCCGTCGCGCACGTCTCCGATCTGCACGTCTCCGAGTTCGGCGACACCTTCCACGACCGCCTGCGGGTCGTGAAGCGCAGCGCCAACGTCGTCGCGACCGACACCCCGAAGCTCGAGGTGGTCTGGCAGGAGTCGGGCTGGCGCATCTTCCACGAGAAGGGCAAGCGACCCTCCAAGATCGCGCTCGTCGATCCCGACGGCTACGCGCACCCCATCCCGTCGCTGAAGGAAGGCGGCGGCGTCATCGATCCGGTGGAGCGCGCGGCGAGCCGGGCCTTCCACCTCGAGGCGCGCCGGGCCTCCACGCTGGCCGCGCACCTGCCCGGACCGGGCGCCCTCCGCGTCCTCTACGAGGGGACGCCGCGGAACTCCAACGTGCGGCTGCTGCGCGCGGTGGCGGCGATCGAGGAGGCGAATCCGGACGCGGTGGTCATCACCGGGGACGTCACCGACGACGGCGCGGGCTGGGAGCTCGTCGAGTCTGCGTTCAAGCGCTGGAAGGACCGGGGGCGCCTCTTCGTCATTCCCGGCAACCACGACCTCTACCTGTTCCCGCTCCGCGGAAGCAGCCGCCCGCGGCCCACGCAGGACTCGAAGCGCGCCGCGTGGCGGGCCTTCGCGGCGCGCATCGGCCTCGAGCTCCATCCCTCGGGCGGCTGGTACCGGCACGTGCCCGAGGCGGACGCGATCTTCGTCGGGCTCGACTCGTGCGCGCGCCCGCAGCGCCGGTTCTTCCGCCACAACGGCGCGATCGGCCCGGCGCAGCTCGCCTGGGTCCGCGAGCTCGCGGCGCGCCCCGAGTTCAAGGCGGCCCGGCACCGCCTCGTCATGCTCCATCACCACGTCGTGCCGCTCCCGCACGGCGTCGGAAGGCGCGCGCCGAGCGAGATCGGGATGCGCCTCGACGACGCGCGAAGCGCCGCCGAGCTCTTCGACGAGATCGGGGCCACCGCGGTGCTGCACGGGCACCGGCACGTCAGCGAGCAGCGTCAGCCCGCCGGATCGAACTTCACGATCCTCGCGTCGCCGTCGCTCACCCTCGGGTGCCGCAGCGGGGACGATCCCTCGTTCTGGCGCATCGACCTCGACGCGCATTTCCGCGCCTCGCGGGTGCGCGTCCCCGTCGAGAGCATCGAGCAGGACGAGGATCCGTCGGAGAGCATCGCGCCGCCGCTCGTAGATTCGGTGGTCGACCTGATGGCGGTCGCCGACGACGACGACTGACGCGCGGTCAGTCCGCCGAGGCGTCGGCGGCGGGCGAGAGGAACGCGCAGGAGGGCGACCGCTCAGGGCTCACGATGACGTCGCAGCTCGTCGCCGGATCGTTCAGCGTGTCGACGCACGCCTGGACCTTCACCGCGCCCGGGTCCTCGCTCACCACGAGCCCGTGCAGGCACTGGTCGTCGTAGAAGCGCTTGCACGCGCCGACGTCGAGGTTCGGCGAGTCGCCGCGGTGTGCGGGCTGCGTCAGGTCGATGCCGCAGCTGGGGGCGTTCTCGCAGCGGGCGCTCTCGATCTTCCGGCACGAGTCGACGCCCACCGGGTCGGTACCGCAGGCCGCGGTCGCGGCTCCGCCCAGCGCGAGGGCGAGCGCGGCCAGCACGAGCACGGCGGGACGCGAAGACATGCTCTTTCCCTTACTACGCGGCCTCGTGCGCTCCAAAAAAGCGACAGGAGCTCGACGCTTCGCTAGGAGGAGAGGGGTGACGGGCCTTCCGTGCATGATCCTGGGCGCGGGGCTCGGCAGCCGCCTCCGTCCGCTCACGGGCGAGCGCGCGAAGCCCATGGTGCCAATCGGTGACGCGCCCGCCGTCGCGCACGTCCTCGCGCGCGTGCGCCTGGCGGCCGGCCGGGTGGTGGTCAACGTCCACCACCGCCCCGAGGATCTCGCGCGCTGGGCCGAGGAGCAGGACGTCGGCGTGTCGCACGAGCCTGTGCTGCTCGGCACCGCCGGCGGGATCCACGCGGCGGCGGCGCTGCTGGGCGAGGGCGACGTGCTGGTCTGGAACGGCGACATCCTGAGCGACCTCGATCCGCGGACGCTCGTCGAGGCGCATGCCAGGGACGGCTCCGCCGCGACCCTCGCGGTCCTGCCGCGACCGGCGGGCGAGGGGACGGTCGGCATCGACGCCGCCGGACGCGTGGTGCGCCTGCGCGGCCGCCGCTCCGGCGACGAGGTGCGCGGCGGCGAGTTCCTCGGCATCCACGTGCTGGGCGAGCGGCTCCGGCATCGGCTGCCGGCCGAGGGGTGCCTCGTCGGGGACGTGTACCTGCCCGCTCTCGCCGCCGGCGAGACCATCCGCGCGTGCGAGGTGAGCGCCTCGTTCCGGGACGTCGGGACCGTCGCCGAGTACCTCGCGGCGAACCGCGCGTGGCTCGAGGCGCGGAGCCTCTCGTCGTGGGCGCATCCCACCGCCGACGTGCGCGCCGACATCCGGGGCTCGGTGGTCGGGGCCTACGCCATCGTCACCGCTCCGGCGCGCAGCAGCGTGGTGTGGCCGAACGCCTACGTGCAGAATGCATGCGAGGGCGTCGTGGTGACGCCCGCCGCGCCGCGCTGAGGCGGCGCGCCGGATCAGGCGCTCACTCGACGTACTGCTCGACGGACGCGGCGCCGCCCGCGATCGCCGCGGCGCCGTTGGGGAGCGCGATGAGGCGGGCTCCTCGGCGCGGCTCGCGCAGCGTGAGCTCCCGCGATTCGGTCCCGGTCACGCGGTACGCGTGCGTCGCCCCCGCCGCGTCGTCGCCGACCACCAGCGCGACGCCCGCGGCGATGCTCACGGCCTCGGCGCGGACCAGCGGGACGGCGCCCGGCCAGGTCGCCGGCACACAATCGGCGGTGCAGGCGAGGTCGATGACGCGCGGCAGCGGGATCGCCGCCGGGTCGGCCGCGGTGCCGACGCCGCCGACGACGAGCACGTGCGTCGCGTCGAGCGCGGCGGCGCCGCAGCCCTTCACCGGGTCGGCGGGGTAGGCGAGGGTCGAGCCCACCGCCGCGCCGGGCGCGAGGAGCTCGGCGGTGCCCTTCTCGGCGGTGCCGCCGTACACGAAGATGCCGCGGCCTTCGACGTTCGCGGCGCAGGCGCCCTCGCGCGGCGTGGCGAGGGTCGCGAAGGTCGTCGTCCCGTCGGCGGCGATGCGGAAGACGCGCGGGGTCGGTCCGCCGGCGCCGGCCGGGCGGGTGCCGCCGATGACGCCGACCGACAGGCCGAGCGACACGACGCTGGCGCCGCCCGAGATCTCGGCGAACGTGCCGCCCGCGGGAGCTGCGAGGTCCGCGTACGTGCCGGACGAGAGATCCAGCGACGACGCGCCCTTCTCGTCGATGATGACCGCGACGGTGCCGAAGGTCGCGAGCGAACGCGCCGGCCGGGGCAGGGCGGTGAAGGGCGTCGCGGTACCGAGCAGGAGGAGGTCGTAGAGGACGGTCGTCGTGTCGCTCGCCGCGAAGATGTACCGGCCGACGTCGATCGTGAGGCGCGGCTGGTCGAGCGGGATGGCGAGGTTGGGCAGGCGCGCCAGCTCCCCGACGCGCTGCACGAAGACGCTGAAGTCGCTGGAGGCGAGCGCGCCGAACTGCACGTAGAGGCTCTGGCCCTTGAGGAGCGTCTTGCCCGCGGCATCGGTGGCGGTCACCCGCAGCGACGCGACGTCGGTGAGCTCCTTGTCACCGAGCGAGACCTCGTCCGCCGGCAGGGCGGTGCGCGACAGCTCCGTCACCTTGCCGTCGAGATCGATGCTCTCGACGAGCAGCGAGGTGGGCGCAGGCTGGCGCGTGAACGCGTCGAGCTCCTGACCCACGTTGATCCCGATGGTCGCGGTCGGGGGGTCGCTGCTGCACGACGCCACGAGGGCCGATGTCACCGTCAGCGTCAGTCCCAGCGCGGTTCGCGAGCGCCACATGCCGGCATGGGTAGCACGGCCCGCCCCGCGGCAAGCAGCAAACTTGGCCGCAACAACCCATGGACGATAGCCCCAGGAGAGGCAAACGGAAGGTGCGGCCCCGCCGCCCCGCAACGCCTCGACGACGGGAGAAGCAGCGTGAGAAACCTCGAGCAGATCCAGGAGAACGACGGCGAGGGATCGACGCCGCGGGGAGTGACCATGCTGCTCGTCGCGCTCGGCGGCGCCTGCATCGTGTTCGCGGGCTTCGCGATCACCGGCAAGCGCTCGACCGAGGCGACCGCCAAGGTCGACCCCCTCGGCGAGCTCGTGACGCAGCAGGCCCGGATCGGCGGCGCCGCGCCCGGCCCGCGCGCCACCGACCTCTCCACGCGTGAGGTGACGTTCCCCGGCCTCCTGAGCGACGAGAGCGCGCCGACCACCGCGCTCGCCGCCGTGAAGGGCAATCCGAAGCCCGCCGCGAGCGCATCGGGGGCGGTCGCCGCGGCTCCTCCCGCGGATCCGACGGCCGCCATCGCGCTCAACGTCCGGAGCACGCCGGCCAGCGAGGGGCTCGGCGCGCCGCTGCCCGCGCAGAACATGCTCGGCGCCTCCCCGGTCGTCACCCGTCCTCGTGACTCGCTGACGCGCGCCGCCAGCGACGCGGCGGAGAGCCAGTCCTCGTCCGCCGGTCCGCCGGCCCCGCCCGGCCGCGAGGGCGGCTACCAGCTGCAGGTCAGCTCGTTCCGCACGCAGAGCGAGGCCGACGGCTTCTCCGGACAGCTCCGCGCGCGTGGTCACAAGGCCTACGTCGTCGAGGCGCACGTCCCGGGCCGCGGCACGTGGTTCCGCGTCCGCATCGGCCCGTTCGCGAATCAGCACGCCGCGGCTTCGTACCGCTCGGGGTTCGAGGGTCGCGAGCACGTCGTGCCGTTCATCGTTCCGCCCGCGAAGTGACGCCGCCGCGCGTGGCGTGAGCCGCGCGCCTGTGCCAGACTCGAGGAGAGGATGACGCTCTTCGGTTTGCCCGGCTGGACTGTCGCGCTCGTCATCGCAGGGCTCGCGCCGTTCGCGGCGAGCGCGTTCGGAAAGCTCGTCGAACGGCGGGTGCGCGACCGCACGCGACGTTCGCTCGCCGGCGCAGGTCTTGCGCCGGTCTCGCCGTCGCGCTCGAGAGGCGCGGCAGCGGCAGGCGGGCCCGACGAGCTCGTGTCCTGAGCCGCGCGCCGGCCCTATGATCACCGCATCGATCGTCCTATCTTCGGTTTGCCGCGTCGGCCTCGTGGCCTGACGCGCGGAACCGCGACCGCTCACCGGAGGAGAACTTCATGGCACGTCTGTTCGGCCTGATCGGCAACCGCGCGGATCTCGCGTCGCGAGTGCTCGCCTCCGAATCGGCAGCGCTGAAGGCGGAGTCGCCGGGCTCGCCGCTCGGGTGGGGCGTCGGCTTCTACCAGGGCGGCGAGGTGCTCATGCGGCGTCGCCCCATCGACGAGATGGCGCCTGCCGGGGGGCTCGACGTGGCGAAGCTCGCCGGTGACATCCGCGCCGACGTGCTCGTCGGGCACGTGCGGCATGCGACGGTCGGCACCCTGCGCACCGAGAACACGCACCCCTTCCGCTACCGCCAGTGGCTGTTCGCGCAGACCGGGACGCTGCCGGCGTTCGACTCGATCCGCGAGCGGCTCTTCGGCAGCGTGCCCGAGTTCCTTCGCTCGTCGATCCGCGGCGAGAGCGACGCCGAGATCCTGTTCTACGTGTTCCTCTCGTTCCTCCACGACGCGGGGCGCCTCAGCGACGGCGTGAACGATCCTTCGTACCCCTCGCACGTGCGCGACGCGCTGCGTTCGTCGGTTTCGGTGGTCGACGGCCTTGCGGCCGAGGTGGGCGGCGGCGCGAGCGCGATCAACATCATCGTCTCCGACGGCGAGCGGCTCTACGCGCTGAACCGCGGCGCGCAGATGGGCTACCGGGTCCTCGCGGGCAAGCACGACGCGGAGTCGCTCATCGAGGACGACCTGAACCTGCGCCGCCGGACGCCGGAGCTCGAGCAGATGCACTTCGCGCTCCTCGCGAGCGACTTCGACGAGGACTCCTCGCCGCTCGTCGCGTCTTCGCCCACCGGCCAGTCCCGGTGGAAGGCCATCGCCGCGCCCGCCGTGGTGACGATGGAGCGCGGGCGCGAGCCGCAGGTCGAAGCCATCTGATCCTCGTGCGTCCGCTCGTCGCGCCGGTCCGGTACGTGGCGCTCCTCGGTATCCTCGTGGCGGGCTGCGGAGGCGGCGGGCTCGTCACCGCCGCGGAGCTCCCGAAGGAGCCGCGCCGGCCGGACGGGGTGGTCGTCGAGCCGGCGCCGGCCCTTCCTGCGCCGGTCGACCGCGCCGCGTCGAGCGGCGTCGTTGCGCTGCGCGAGCCGCTCGCCGACCGTGACGTCGAGGAGGTGGTGCGCAGCTACGTCCGCGCCTTCGAGCGCGAGGACCTCGATGCGCTCGTGCAGATGCTCGCGCAGGACTCCGGGCCGCTCGGTCACGCCGGCTCGCGTCAGCAGCTCGTCGACGGCTGGCGCACGAAGATGAAGAGCTTCGAGTACCAGAAGCTCGCGGGCCTCGAGATCGCGCGGGTCACGCAGATGGAGAAGCTCACGTACGAGGGCTTCGGGGACACCCGCGGCGTCGCTCGCCCCGGCGAGATGCGCCCCGGCGATCTGTACGTGCGGGTCCCCATCGCCAATCCCCGGGTAGGCAGCGACCAGCTCTTCGGGGACGTCCTCGTGCTGCTCCTCCGTCGCGAGGACGGGCGCCTCAAGCTCGCGGGCCAGGCCGACGAGCCGGGCGGGTGACCTACTCGCTACGGTAGGCCGAGAGGTCGATGTTGTACCGCTTCAGCCAGCGGTGCACCTGCATTCGCTCCTTGCCGAGCTCCCGGCCGACCGCCGCGATGTTGCCGCGGTGGCGCTCGAGGAGCTGCCGGAGCTCGTCCTCGGACGGCGGGCCACGCCGCGCCGGGAGCGCCGCGGTCGGGATGCCGGGCGCGACGTTCCCCGCCGCGGCGTGCGCGTCGGGGGGCAGCTGGCTCGGCATCGGCATCCGCTGACGGTCGCCGTACCCCTTCATGTGCTCGCTGATCGCGTCGGGCAGGTGCATCGTGTCGAGCTCGGGCCCGTCGGTGAGGGCGACGCCGCGCTTGATGCAGCTCTCGAGCTCGCGCACGTTGAACGGCCAGTCGTAGTGGAAGAGCGCGACGAGGAACGAGAACGAGAAGCCGAGGCCGGGGCGGCCGTACCGCGCGCAGAAGCTGTTCGCGAGGAGATAGATGTCCTCCTTGCGCTCGCGCAGCGGCGGCAGCCTGACGACGTGCTCGTTGAGCCGCGCGAGGAGGTCGCCGCGGAACTTCCCCTCCTTCACGTACTGGTAGAGATCGCGGTGCGTCGCGCAGACGACGCGGATGTCGACGTGCTCGGGCGTGGTCGCGCCGAGCGGGAACACCTCGCGGGCCTGCAGCACGCGCAGCAGCTTGGCCTGGGCGTCGAGCGGCATGTCCCCGATCTCGTCGAGGAAGAGCGTCCCGTTGTCGGCGAGCTTGATGAGGCCGGGCTTGTCGCGGTCGGCGCCCGAGAACGCACCGCGCCGGTAGCCGAACAGCTCGCTCTCGAGCAGGTTGTGCGGGATGGCCGCGCAGTTGATGGCCTGGAACGAGCCGCGGCGGCCCGAGAAGCGGTGGATGCCGCGCGCGACCACCTCCTTGCCGGTGCCGGTCTCGCCGAGGATGACCGCCGACAGCTCGGTCGGCGCGATGCGCTCGATGTCCGCTGCGATCTGGTCCATCTGCGCGCCGCCCACGAGCTCGTTCCACTCCTTGGCCTTGCGCTCGCCGGCGATCTTGCCATCGATGCGGTAGGCGACGTTGCGCTCCGCGCCGGCCTCGACGAACTTGAACATCGCGTCGCCGACGCGGATCTCGTGGTTCGGCTCGAGCTCGACCTCCGTGACGTAGTTGCCGTCGACCATCGTGCCGTTGCGGCTCCCGAGGTCCTGCAGCATCCAGCGTCCCTCGCGCGCCGGATCCGAGTAGATGCGCGCGTGCTGCCGGCTGACCGCCTGCTCCGGCACCGAGATCAGGTTCGTCGGATCGCGACCGATGGTCAGCTCCGGGGAGACGAACACGTAGGCCGGCGAGAGCTGCTCGAAGTTCGGCGCGTACAGGAGGATGAGCCCGGCGCGCTCCTTGCTGGTCGGCGTGGAGTCTCGCGCCTCGGCGTCGTTGTAGCTCGACGAAACGCCGGTCCGGTACCTGCTCATCCGAACGTCCAGCGTATCACCGTCGCCCGGAGGCGGGCGTCGCATCCGCGGGGCTGCGTTTTGCCTGGAGAAGCGCCGGGTCCACGTGAAGGCGCTCGCAGATCGCCGCGAGCACCGCATCGGTCCGCCGCTCCAGATCCTCGAGCGTTCCTGCGTTCTTGATGACGTAGTCGGCGACCTTCACCTTCTCGGCGAGGGGCATCTGGGCGCGGATGCGGGCGCGCACGTCGCTCTCGCTCGCGCCGTCGCGCACGCTGGCCCGCGCGACCTGCGCCGCCTCGGTCGCGGCGACCACGACGAGCGGGCGCCAGACGTCGGCGTTGCCCCCCTCGACGATGAGCGCCGCCTCGTAGCAGGCGAGGGGGTGACCGCCTTGCGAGAGCTGCGCCGCCCGCTCCGCGCCCAGCGCGAAGACCCGGGGGTGAACGATGGCATTCAGCGCGGCCCGCTTGCTCGCGTCCGCGAACACCACCGAGGCGAGCTTCTTCCGGTCCAGCGTGCCGTTCGCCGCGAGCATGTTCGCGCCGAAGGTCGCGACCACCTGCGCGAGGCCCTCCGACCCGGCGGCGACGGCGTCCCGCGCCAGCTCGTCGGCGTCGATGACGGGGACGCCGCGCGCCCGGAGACGAGCCGCGACCGCGCTCTTGCCAGAGGCGATCCCACCGGTGAGGCCGAAGACGTGCACGGCGTGCACTCTAGCCCGGGACCCGCGCGCGAAGGGCAGAACGAGAAAAAGGGCCGCGGATCAGCGATCCGCGGCCCTCATCCGGAGCTTCGAGGCGCGCTCAGGAGGAGCGCGCTTCGTGACTCATGCGCTCAGCCGCCGTCGCCCGCGTCACCGGAGTCGGTGCCGGAGTCGGTCGGCGTGCTGCTGTCGGCGCCCGCGTCGGGCGTCGCGGTGCAGGGATCGGGCGTCGCCGGGACCGGCGCGGCGATCGTGGTCGGAGGGCCGATGCGCTTTCCGGTGAAGCCGAGGCCGATCGAGATCGCGTTGCACGCGCCCGGACCGTTCGTGCCGTCGCCCTTGATGTCGCTCGCCTGACGGATCGTCTGCTTGACGGTCTCGAGGGTCGCGCCGCCGCAGAGGGTCGGGCTGATGCGGCCGGCGACCTTCTCGATGCCGGAGACGAGCGCCTCGGTGTCGATGACGCCGGAGATCGTGCCGTTCGTGATGTCGTTCGGCGGCGCGTGCTTGAACGTGATGACGGCCTTGTTGATGGTCAGGCTGAGCGTCTGGCCGGAGATCAGGAGCGACAGCTGCACGGTCGCGCCGCCCGCGCCGTTCACGAACGTGCCGTTGTTGATGTAGGCGCCGTTGATCGGGACGATCGGGTTCTCGTTGTACGGCCAGCTGTCGGTGGGCGCGAACGACGGGGTCTTGCCCTCGCCGTAGTTGCCGCCGACGAGGAGGCGGCCGCCGAGCCCGATCGCGTTCTGCGCCGGGTCGTCGGAGAGGCCCTTGATGTCGAGCATGATCGTGAACGCGCCGCTCGCGATCGAGTCGTTCAGCGTCTTCGAGGGGGTCGGCAGGAGGGTCGTGATGAAGCCGAGAACGGTGCGCCCGAACGAGTTGTCGATGCCGCCGTTGCCGTCCTCCTGCTTCGAGGAGTCGGCGCCCGCGGCGCGCGTGCAGACGTTCGTGTCCGTCTTCGTCGTGATGAGGCCGTCGATGTTGTAGCCGTAGTCCTTCCACGCGTCGGGCTTAGCCGCGTTCTCGCGGGTAGTCTCGCCGAGGAACAGCTTGTTGATGGCGAACGTGCGGGCGGGCGTGTCGGACGCCGCGGCGCCTGCGGGCGGGCCGGGGGGCACCGTGCCCGTGCCGGAGGAAGGGCCACCGCTGCTGCCGGAGTCGTCACTGCTGCAGCCCTGCGCGGCCGCCATGGTCATGGCGACGAGACCCACGCCGAGCAAAGAGAGCGTCTTGAAAAGCTTCATCGAAAAATCCTCCTACCGAGAGCAAAGAGCGCGAGTAGCGCGCATCCCTGCCGTCGAGACCCGAGCGGACTCTACGCAGGATGCGCTTTACAGCGCAAGTCACCATCGAAGTGTGGCACGCGCCCCGATCGCCTCGCAAATGAGACGACGCGATCGTTCACTTTCGTCGCCGTTCGACGCGCCGCGGCGGAGCGGCTGACGCAGGACGACGCGGAGCCTTGGCGTCGCGCGAGCCGTGCGCTACTTCCGTCCGGTGACCGACTTCGTCCATCTGCACGTCCACTCGCAGTACTCGATGCTGGACGGCGCGGTGAAGGTGAAGAACCTGGTCAAGCAGGTCGCGAAGCAAGGGCAGTCGGCGGTCGCGCTCACCGATCACGGCAACATGTTCGGCGCGATCTCCTTCTACAAGGCCGCGAAGGACGCGGGCGTGAAGGCCATCATCGGCGCCGAGCTCGAGGTGGTGGTCGGCAGCCACGGGCACCACCTGCCGCTGCTCGCCGCGAGCGAGGAGGGCTACAAGAACCTCGTCTGGCTCGTCTCACGCGGCTACGTGGAGCCCGATCCGAACGGGGTCCCGGGCGTGCCCTGCGTCCCGTTCAGCGCGCTCGAGGGCCGCACCAAGGGGCTCATCGCCATGTCGGGCTGCATGGGCGGGCTCGTCGCGCAGAGCGTGCTCGAGCAGGGCGTCGAGGCGGGCGCGAAGACGCTCGGCAAGCTGAAGGAGCTCTTCGAGCCCGGCTCGCTCTACGTGGAGCTCCAGGACCACGGGCTTCCCGAGCAGCCGATCCTGAAGGGCATCCTCGTCGATCTCGCGAAGCGCTTCGACCTCCCGCTCGTCGCGACGAACGACGTGCACTACGGCCTCAAGGACGACGCCGAAGCGCACATGTACCTGAGCTGCATCAAGAGCGGCCGCTCCTACGAGGAGGCGAAGGAGCGCGGCCACGGCTCGCGCGAGATGTACCTGAAGACCGGCGAGGAGATGGCGAAGCTCTTCGCCGACACCCCGGAGGCGATCGCCAACACGCTCGCCATTGCCGAGAAGTGCCAGCTCAAGTTGAAGCTCGGCAACCCGATGCTCCCGAGCTTCGGCGTGCCGGAGGGCACCGACGAGCCCGCGTACTTCCGTCAGGTCGCGGTCGAGGGCCTCGAGCGCCGGTTCCGCGAGTTCGCCGAGGTCGGCAAGAAGGTCGACGAGGAGGCGTACCGCAAGCGCCTCACGATGGAGATGGACGTCATCTGCGGGATGAAGTTCCCCGGGTACTTCCTCATCGTCTGGGACTTCATCCGCTACGGCAAGGAGAACGGCGTCCCGGTCGGCCCCGGCCGCGGCTCGGGCGCCGGGTCGCTCGTCGCGTACTCGATGCGGATCACCGACCTCGATCCCATCCCCTACAACCTGCTGTTCGAGCGCTTCCTCAATCCCGAGCGCGTGAGCATGCCGGACTTCGACGTCGACTTCTGCATGGACCGGCGCGACCGCGTCATCCAGTACGTGCAGCGGAAGTACGGCGAGACGAGCGTCGGGCAGATCGCGACGTTCGCCGAGCTCAAGGCGAAGAGCGTCATCAAGGACGTGGCGCGCTCCCTCCAGATCTCGCCCATCGACGCGCAGCAGATCGCGAGCCTCATCCCGAACAAGACGCCCGCCGAGACGTACACGATCACCGAGTCGCTCGAGATCGAGCCGAAGCTCAAGGCGAAGTACGACACCGACCCGAAGATCAAGGAGCTGCTGACGCAGGCCATCAAGCTCGAAGGCCTCACGCGGCACGCCGGCAAGCACGCGGCCGGCATCGTCATCAGCGAGGGCCCGCTGTGGGACCACGTCCCCGTCTTCAAGGACGGCAAGACCGACGGCTACATCACCCAGTACTACAAGGACGACGTCGAGCAGGCGGGGCTCGTCAAGTTCGACTTCCTCGGGCTGAAGACGCTCACCGTCATCGACATCGCGGTGCGCCTCATCCGCGAGCGGCCCGACCTGCAGAAGGTGGAGCGCCCGTTCGACATCGACAAGATCCCGCTCGACGACAAGCCGAGCTACCAGCTCATGTCCTCGGGCGAGACGAAGGGCGTCTTCCAGCTCGAGTCGAGCGGCATGCAGCAGCTGTTCAAGGATCTGCAGCCCACCGGCTTCGAGGACATCGTCGCAGCCGTCGCGCTCTACCGGCCGGGGCCGCTCGGCACCGGCATGGTGAAGGACTTCGTCGACTGCAAGCACGGTCGCAAGCCGATCGCGAAGATGCACGACAGGGTCGACTTCATCCTCGAGCCCACCTACGGCGTCATCGTCTACCAGGAGCAGGTCATGCAGGTCGCGCAGGCCCTCTCCGGGTACTCGCTCGGCGGCGCCGACCTCCTCCGCCGCGCGATGGGCAAGAAGAAGCCCGAGGAGATGGCGAAGCAGAAGTCGACCTTCGTCGACGGCGCGAAGGGCCAGGGCGTCCTCGAGGAGGACGCCGACCGCATCTTCGGCCTGCTCGAATTCTTCGCGGGTTACGGGTTCAATAAATCCCATAGCGCCGCGTACGCGCTCATCACGTACCAGACCGCCTACCTGAAGGCGCATTACCCCGTCGAGCTGCTCTGCGGGATCATGACCTCCGACAAGGAGAAGATCGACAAGGTGGTCCGCACCATCGCCGACGCGCGGGCGATGGGGGTCACGGTCCTGCCGCCCGACGTCAACGAGTCGGACATCGACTTCAAGGTCGTCTACACGCACCCGAACGGCAACAAGCGGCCCGGCAAGAGCGACCGCGGCGCGGTCGGCAAGGATGCGTGCGGCCCGCAGATCCGCTTCGGGCTCGGCGCGGTCCGCGGCCTCGGTGAGGGGGCGCTCGAGGCGCTGCTCGAGGCGCGGCGCGAGGGCGGGCCGTTCGGCGATCTCTTCGACTTCGCGTCGCGCGTCGATGCGAAGCGCATCAACAAGGGCGTGTTCGAGGCGCTCGTCGAGTGCGGGGCGTTCGACACGACGCTCGCCGCCCGCGGGATCAGCCGCGCGCAGGCGTTCGCGTCGATCGAGATCGCGCTCGAGCGGAGCCGCGCCGCGAGCCGCGATCGCGAGCGTGGCCAGACCAACATGTTCGGGCTCCTCGACGCGGCGCCGAAGGGCAAGGGCGGGGGAGCGCCTGCCGCCGGCGGCTACGTCCAGACGACGCCGGCCTGGGATCGCCGCGAGATGCTCGTGCGCGAACGGAAGGCGCTCGGCTTCTACGTGTCGGGCCATCCGCTCGAGCGTTACCTGAAGGGCGCCGGCTCGCTGTCGAAGCTGAACGCGGTGCCCACGACGTCGCTCGCGAGCGCCTCCGACTGGGCGGTGGTGAGCGTCTGCGGAATGGTCGAGGGCTACCGCGAGCGCATCTTCAAGGACGGCGGCGGCAAGATCGCGTTCTTCGATCTCGAGGACCTCACCGGCCGCGTCACGGTGAAGGTGCGCGCCAACCAGATCGATGCGTATGCGCCGATCCTCACCGCGGGCGAGCCCGTGCTCGTGACAGGCAAGGTGAGCTTCCCGTACCGCGACGCCGACAACGAGGTGGAAGAGGAGGGCCCGCGCGAGCCCACGCTCTTCCTGAACGAGGCGGTGCGGCTCAGCGATTCGGTGAAGAAGGACACGAAGCAGATCAACATCCGCCTCTCCGCCGAGCGCATCACCGAGGATCACCTGCAGAAGATGGCGGCGGTCCTGGGGAGCGGCTCCGGCAACTGTCCCGTGACCCTCGTGCTCGCCATGAAGGACGGCGCCGAGGCGTTCCTCCAGCTGGGGCGCCGCTTCCGGGTCGAGGTGTCGGACGAGATGCTCTCGGGGCTGGAGCGCGTCTTCGGCGAACAGGTTGCGGAGCTTCGCTGACCGGCAAGGCTCGCCGGCGTGCGCGGCGCGATGTGCTCCGCCGGCCGCGGTCCTCCCACCCGTGCGCCGCCGATTCGAGGGCGCGCGAGATCCTGGGAGTCGCATCCGCGACTCTGTTGATATGCTCACGCGAGTGCGCGTGACCGTGGAGACATCCGTTTGAGCTCGGCCTCGCGCGCCCCCGGCGACGAGGAGCCGGCGGCCCCCGAGGAGCCGTCGAACCGGCCCGCGTCGCCGGGGCGCTACTCGCTGTCGACCGGCGGCTCCACGGAGATGGCGGCGGTGCGCATCGACTCGACGCGCATGGCCGCCGTGCGTCCGCCCGACTCGGCGAAGCCTTCGGTGCCGCGGCCCTCGCCCTCGTCGTCCGGCAACCAGGCGGTGGTGCCTCCTCATCCCCCCGTCGCGCCGCCGGCCGCCGGGACCGGCGCCGCCGCGCTCGCGA
>JAQBQL010000217.1 GCA_028287035.1 Labilithrix sp.
GCGCGGACCGTCGCGGGGCCACCGCGCTCGGTGCCGCCGGGGAAGCCGCCGTCGCTCCCGCCGCCGAGCTCCGGGGCGCCTTCGTCGCGCGGCTCGGGCCCGCACAAGATCCCCTCCCGGATGTTCCCGGCGCGCCCCGACCGCCTCGGCCGCTTCGACGTCCTCGCGAAGATCGCGGGCGGCGGCATGGCCTCCATCTACCTCGGGCGCGCCGACCACGAGGTGGTCGCGCTCAAGGTGATGCGCGGCGACCGCACCGAGGAGGACGCCGAGCTCGTTCGCATGTTCGTCGACGAGGCGAACGTGCTCGCGCGGCTCGAGCACCCGCACATCGTCCGGACCATCGAGGTCGGCGTCGACCAGGGCCAGCGCTTCATCGCGATGGAGCTGCTCCTCGGCATGACGCTCGCCAGCGTGTGGGGAGCATGCGCGACGCGCGGGCTGCGGATCGAGCCCGACCTCATCGCGTGGATCGGAGCGCGCATCGGCGAGGGCCTCCAGCACGCCCACGACCTGTGCGACGACGCGGGCGTGCCGGCGCGGCTCATCCACCGTGACGTGAACCCCGCCAACGTCTTCGTGACCTTCGAGGGCGGCATCAAGCTGTTCGACTTCGGCATGGCGAAGACGATGATGCGCACCACCGCCAAGACCGCGCCCGGCGTCGTGAAGGGCAAGCTCTCGTACCTCGCCCCCGAGCAGATCATGCAGCTGCCGCTCGACCACCGGGCCGACGTGTTCGGGCTCGGCACGACGCTGTGGGAGCTGTGCACGATGCGTCGCCTCTTCCAGCGCGACACCGACATCGAGACGGTTCGGGCCGTCCACGTCGGCGCGATCCCGGACGTCCGCACGCTGGTGGAGGCGGTACCCGCGCGCCTCGCCGCCATCGTGCAGCGGTCGCTCGAACGGAACCGCGATCACCGCTACGCGAGCGCCGCGGACCTGGCGAAGGATCTCGACGAGCTCGCCGCGCCCCGGGCCGCGACGGCGCCCGCGCGGCTGTCGGCGATGCTCGACGCGCTCTTTCCCGACGAGCGCCGGCGGCAGCGCGGCTGGCTGAAGCCGACGCTCAGCCGCTGAGGACTTCGGCCCCACTTACAACGCAGCGCGTCTGCGCTATAGACTGCGCCTGAAATGAAGCTCGTTTTCTCGTTCGGCGAAGGCAAGGCGGAAGGCGACCCGACCCGTCGCGACATCCTCGGCGGCAAAGGCGCGGGCCTCGCCGAGATGACGTCGCTCGGCCTTCCGGTGCCTCCGGGGTTCACGATCTCCACCGAGGCCTGCCGGTCGTACACGCACGACGGCCAGATCCCCGAGGATCTCCGCCCCGCCGTCGAGAAGGCGCTCGCGCGGCTGGAAGCGCAGCTCGGGATGACGCTCGGCGATCCGAAGAAGCCGCTGCTCGTCAGCGTGCGCTCGGGCGCGCGGGCGTCGATGCCCGGCATGATGGACACGATCCTGAACCTCGGGCTGAACGACGAGACGATGAACGGCATCGCGGCGCTGACCGGCAACCGCCGCTTCGCGCTCGATGCGTACCGCCGCTTCATCGCGATGTACTCCGACGTGGCGATGGGCGTCTCGCGCGAGGGCTTCGAGCATGCGCTCGACGAGGCCCGCGGCCGGGTCGGCAAGGAGAAGGGCATCGACGCCACGCGCCTCAACGCCGAGGAGCTCCGTCGCAAGGTCACGGACGCCGACATCCCGGAGGCCGAGCTCGAGAAGGTGGTCGTCAGGTTCAAGGAGATCGTGAAGGAGAAGACCGGCAAGGACTTCCCGACCGATCCCAAGGAGCAGCTCTGGGGCGCCATCCAGGCCGTCTTCGACTCGTGGAGCAACCACCGCGCCGTCGTCTACCGCAAGATGCACGACATCCCCGAGAGCTGGGGAACTGCGTGCAACGTGCAGGCAATGGTGTTCGGCAATCTCGGCGACACCAGCGCCACCGGCGTCGCCTTCACGCGCGACCCGTCGACGGGCGAACGCATCCTCTACGGTGAGTGGCTGCCGAATGCGCAGGGCGAGGACGTCGTCGCCGGCATCCGCACGCCGCTGCCGCTCCGCGCCGCCGAGAGGCAGGGCGCCGAGTCGCTCGAGACGATGATGCCCGCGGCGTTCACCACGCTGGTCGAGATCGGGCAGAAGCTCGAGTCGCACTTCCGCGACATGCAGGATCTCGAGTTCACCATCCAGGACGGCAAGCTCTTCATGCTGCAGTGCCGCTCCGCGAAGCGCACTGGCAAGGCGGCGGTGCGCACCGCGGTCGAGATGAAGAACGAGGGGCTCATCACGAAGGAGGAGGCGATCTGCCGTGTCGACGCGAGCGCGCTCGACCAGCTTCTCCATCCGACGCTCGATCCTGCCGCGCCGAAGAAGCTCCTCGCGCGCGGTCTCTCCGCGAGCCCCGGGGCGGCGCAGGGCAAGATCGTGTTCTCCGCCGACGAGGCGGAGCGGCGCGCCGGCAACGGCGAGGCCGTGATCCTCGTGCGCGTCGAGACGTCGCCCGAGGACATCCACGGGATGAAGGCGGCGCGCGGGATCCTGACCGCGCGCGGCGGGATGACCTCGCACGCGGCGGTCGTCGCGCGTGGCATGGGCAAGCCGTGCGTCGCGGGCTGCTCGGCGCTGTCGATCAGCTACCAGGAGCAGACGGTCACGATCAGCGTCTACGACGAGGCGGGCGCCGGCGGCGAGCGCATCACCCTGAAGAAGGGCGACCTCATCACGCTCGATGGGGCGACCGGCAGCGTCTACGAGGGCGCGCTGCCGACGGTGAACGCGGCGCTCACCGGCGACTTCGCCGAGCTGATGGGCTGGGCGGACGAGATCCGCACGATGAAGGTCCGCGCCAACGCGGACACGCCGCTCGACGCACGCACCGCGCGGAACTTCGGCGCGGAGGGCATCGGCCTCTGTCGCACCGAGCACATGTTCTTCGAGGAGGCGCGGATCCGCTCGGTGCGCGAGATGATCCTCGCCGACGACCTGCCCTCGCGCGAGAAGGCGCTCGCCAAGTTGCTGCCCGAGCAGAAGAAGGACTTCATCGAGATCTTCCACGAGATGAAGGGTCTGCCGGTCACCATCCGGCTGCTCGATCCGCCGCTCCACGAGTTCCTGCCCCAGGAGAAGAAGCAGATCGAGGAGCTCGCGGTGCTGCTCGCCGTGCCGGTGGCTCGCCTCGAGCAGCGCATCAAGGACCTCCACGAGTTCAATCCGATGCTCGGCCATCGCGGCTGCCGGCTCGCGATCACCTATCCCGAGATCTATGCGATGCAGGTGCGCGCCATCCTCGAGGCGGCGGCCGACGTCTCCGAGTCCGGCGACACCGTCATCCCCGAGATCATGATCCCGCTCGCCATGACGCGCGAGGAGCTGATCCGGATGCGCGCGATCGTCGACACGGTCGCCAAGGACGTGTTCGCGACGCGCAAGAAGGTGCCGTTCGCGTTCGGCACGATGATCGAGCTGCCACGTGCCGCCGTGCGCGCCAACGAGCTCGCCGAGTCGGCGGAGTTCTTCTCGTTCGGCACCAACGATCTCACGCAGTGCACAATGGGGCTCTCGCGGGACGACGCCGGCAAGTTCCTCCCCGCGTACGTCGAGGGCGGCATCCTTCCGAAGGATCCGTTCGTCACGATCGACGTCGACGGGGTAGGGGCGCTCGTGAAGCTCGCCGTCGAACGCGGCCGCGAGAAGAAGCCGAACCTGAAGCTCGGCGTGTGCGGCGAGCACGGCGGCGACCCGGACAGCATCCGGTTCTTCCGCGAGGCGAAGCTGGACTACGTGTCGTGCTCACCCTTCCGCGTCACGATCGCGCGTCTCGCCGCGGCCCAGGCCGAAGTGGGCATCCGGAAGACGAAGAGCTGACGCGCGGACCCGGGGAAATCGTTCGGATCCCTGCCGGTCCGCGCCGCGCGGCGGGGACCCTCGAGCCCCTGAAATCGTTCGGATCCCTGCCGGTCCGCGCCGCGCGGCGGAGGACACCGACCGGCGGAATCGTTCGGATCCCTGCCGGTCCCCATCGCTCGGCGGAGGGCACCGCCTCCCTGAAATCGTTCGGATCCCTGTCGGTACCCGCGCCTCGCGCGGAGCCCGGCCGACCGCCGGCGCGCCAGCCAGAAAACCGGCAGGGATCCGAACGACTTTGTCGCCCTCGCCCCGCCGCCTCGCCAGAGAACCGGCAGGGATCCGAACGACTTTGTCGCCCTCGCCCCCGCCGCCCCGCCAGAGGACCGGCAGGGATCCGAACGACTTCGGCGCCTCCGCCGCCGCCTCGCCAGAGGACCGGCAGGGATCCGAACGACTTTGTCGCCCTCCCCCCGCGGCCTCGCCAGAAAACCGGCGGGGATCCGAACGACTTCGAAGCCTCCGCCCCCGCCGCCTCGCCAGAGAACCGGCAGGGATCCGAACGGATTCGCGGGCCGCGCGTCGGGGTCACCGCAAACGTCGGCGAGGAGCCATCGCGCATGCCGCGGGCTCCGCGGCGGCTTGCCACGCACCACGGGGTCCGTTACGCCTTCAGGCGTGATGAACAACCCGTACGCCTCGCCTGCTCCGCAGATCCAGCCCGCCGGAGGCTACGGCGCTCCCACGCACGAGGCCTATCGCGGCGGCGACAACGCCGAGGTGTCGGCGGCCTCCGTCGAGCTGCTCAGGCAGACGAAGCCGTGGGTCACGTTCCTCTCGGTCATGGGGTTCATCGGCAGCGCGTTCATGTTGCTCGGCGGCGTGTTCATGATGATCGCCGGCGCCTTCATGCCGAAGACCGGCCCGACGCCCTTCTCGCCGATGCTCCTCGGCGTCATCTATCTCCCGATGGCGTTCGTCTACATCTACCCGTCCCTGAAGCTCTGGAGCTTCTCGGGTGCGATCGGTCGGCTGCTCGCACAGCACAGCGCCGCCAACCTCGAGGCGGCGCTCCTCCAGCAGAAGTCGTTCTGGAAGTTCGTCGGCATCCTGACCATTGCGATGATGGTGCTCTATGCACTCTTCATCGTCGGGATGATCGTCGTCGGGTTCAGCGCCGCCGCCCTCAGCCACTGACGCCGAGATCGAGCGCGGCGCGATGCGCGGCGGTGCAGCTCGCGATGCCAGGTAGATCCTGGACGTCACCGGGCGCCCGCCCCTCGCGCAGCGCGCGAACCGCGTCCCCCACGTAGGGCACGAGCAGCGGCGAGGACGTGGCCCCCCGCGTCGTCGCCTCGACCGACTCGAGCGCCGCCACCCGCGCCGCGCCCCCGGGCAGGGCATGCCACGCCACCTTCGAGCCCGTCGGGTCGCCCTCGCCGCCGGAGATCACGGCGGTGATGCCGCCGCCGCAGAACGTGAGGCGCGTCGTGTCGGCCCCGCCGTCGAACGACAAACGCAGCGACAGCAGCGCCCCGCCCTCGAGCCTCAGCATCCCCACCGCTCCGGTCTGCGCAGCAGCGCCGGGGCGCTGCACCGAGAAGCCGGCGGTCTCCACGACGCGCTGCCCGAGCGCCCAGAGCGCCGCGTCGAGCGCATGGATGCCGACCGAGAGCACGGCGCCCGCGCCCCACGAGGCGCCGCGCGCGGCGACGTAGGCATCGTCCCGCCCCCACGCGAGATCGCACGAGACGACCGGCGCCGCGCCGAGCTCCCCCTCCGCAATGGCCCGCCTCACCGCTCGGATGGCGCGGCCGGCGCGCCACTGCACGACCGGCACGCACACCGCGAGCCGCTCGAGGCGCGCCAGATCGTCGTGCGAGACCCCGACCGGCTTCTCGACGAAGACCGCCCGCCGCGCCCCGCGCGCGAGCCGCTCGGCCTGCACGACGTGAACGGAAGGCGGGCTGCAGACGTTCGCGATCTCCGCCTCGAGCTCCGCGAGCTCGTCGAGATCCCCGCAGACGCGGCAGCCGTCCCCGCACTGCACGGCGACCGCCGCGGCGCGCTCCCGGTCCGGGTCGAACACCCCGACCACGCGCACGCCCGCCGCGCGGAGCGCGAGCGAGTGGAGGAGACCCGCGACCCCCGCGCCGGCGACGACTGCCTTCAGGCGCTCGCCTTCAGCGCTTCGCCGGCCGCGGCGATCGTCGCGTCGATGAGCGCCTCGTCGTGCGCCGCCCCGAAGAACGCCGCTTCGTACTGCGACGGCGGCCAGTACTGCCCGCGCGCGAGCATCTCGCCGTGCCACCGACCGAAGCGCTTCGTGTCGCTCTTCACCGCGTCGGCGAACGTCGTGACCGGACCCTTGGTGAAGAACATCGTGATCATGGAGCCGACGCGCTGCACGCAGACGTCCACCGCATGCTGCTTCGCGGCGGCGACGAGCCCTGCCTCGAGCCGCGCGCCGAGCGCCTCGAGCTTCGCGTAGAGCGCGGCGTCGAGGCGCTCGAGGGTCGCGAGGCCGGCGCTCACCGCGACGGGGTTCCCGCTCAGCGTTCCGGCCTGGTAGATCGGCCCGAGCGGCGCGATCTTCTCCATGATGGCGCGCCGCCCGCCGTAGGCCGCGAGAGGCATGCCGCCGCCGATGATCTTCCCGAGCGTCGTCATGTCGGGACGGAGGTGAGCGCGCTCCTGCATGCCGCCGCGCGCGACGCGGCAGCCCGTCATGACCTCGTCGAAGATCGACACCGCGCCGTTCTGCTGGCAGCACGCGAGGATCGCCTCGAGAAAGCCCGGCGCCGGCGGCACGACGCCCATGTTGCCGACGACCGGCTCGACGATGACGGCGGCGATCTCCTTGCCGCGCCGGGCAAACAGCTCCTGGAGCGCCGGGATGTCGTTGTACGGGAGCGTCAACGTGCCCAGCGCGGTCGCGGCCGGGACGCCCGCCGAGTCGGGCACCCCGAACGTGAGCGCTCCCGAGCCGGCCTTCACGAGCAGGAAGTCGGCGTGGCCGTGGTAGCAGCCCTCGAACTTCACGATGGCCTCGCGGCCGGTGTAGCCCCGCGCCGCGCGGATGGCGGCCATGCACGCCTCGGTGCCGCTCGAGACCGCGCGCATCATCTCGATCGACGGGTAGTACGAGATGACCTTCTCGGCGAAGGTGACCTCGAGCTCGGTCGGCGCCCCGTAGCTCGTTCCGTTGCGTGCCGCCGCGATGATGGCCTCGAGCACCGCGGGATGGGCGTGGCCGAGGATCATGGGTCCCCACGACCCGACGTAGTCGGTGTACCGCGCGCCATCGGCGCCGAACAGGTACGGACCCTCGGCGCGGGAGATGAACACCGGCTGACCGCCCACCGAGCGGAACGCACGGACCGGGCTGTTCACGCCTCCGGGGATGACCCGCTCGGCGCGGGCGAGGAGCTCGATGCTCTTGGGATCGCTCATGATGCCGCCAGCGTACCTCAGGTGGATCGCCGACGCGGGCACGCGGTGCACCTGATCGCCCTGATCACCCCGCGCGCGCCCCGCGATCTGCGCGCGGCAGGCGGCGCGAGGCCCGGCACGATGGTTGCGCTCGACGCGAGCATGCTCCTGCCCCGCTCACCATGGCTCACCGGTGCGGTCGTCGCGGTCCTCGCGCTCGGCGGCTGCGCCTCGGAGACGACGACGACGACCGAGGACGACGCGCCGGCCGCCGCCGCCGACGAGCTCCGCGTCACGAGGTCCTTCGTCGCCCGGGGAACCGGCTACTACCCCGACTCCTCGGCCCTCGAGGGCGGCTTCGTCGACCGGCGTGGCAAGAGGCTCTACACGCTGCAGCAGTTCCTCGCCGGCACCGCGCCGTACGTCTCGGTGGCGATGGATTCGAGCGCCTTCGCCTACGGCACGCGCCTCCGCATCCACGAGCTGGACGCCCGGTACGGCGAGTCGATCGTCTTCCGCGTCGTCGACACCGGCGGCGCGTTCAAGGGCAAGGGCACGACCCGCATCGACATCTGCACCGCGAACAACAAGGCCTCGCTCGAGGCCACCATCAACGGCACGCTGCACATCGACGCGCTCGCCAGCGGCGCCGACGAGTAACCCTCAGGCGTCGAGCTCGGGGTAGTGCCTGAAGATGCCGTCGTTGTTGAACGGCAGGCGCCGCTCCGACCGGAGGTAGGCGGCGACGTTCGGGCGCGCGGCGACCGCGTCGTGCAGCGCGACGAGGCGCGGAATCTTCTTCTCGAACCGACGCATCGCCTTCGGGAACGCGTAGCGGAGCCCCGCGATCACCTGGAAGAGCGAGAGGTCCACGTACGTGAGGCTTCGCCCGAGCACGTGGCGGCCGCGGCTCCGGGTGTTGGCGGCGAGGAGCCCCTCGAAGTAGCCCATGAACTTCGGCAGACGCTCGGCGAGGAAGTGCTTCGCGTAGGTCTTCGCCTCGGCCTTCTGCTGCTCGTAATAGAGACCCGTCGCCACCGGATGATGCGTGTCGTGCACCTCGGCGAGGAAATCGGTGATCGTGAGCTGGTGCTGGTGCGCCGCGAGCTGGCTCGCCTCGTCGGCGGGCACGAGGCCGAGGCGCGGCCCGAGGTAGAACAGGATGTTCGCGGCGTGCGCGATCACGATGCGGCCCGCCCTGAGGAACGGCGGCGCGAACGGCCGCGCGAGCGCGCCTGCCGCCGGACCCTTCCCCTGGAGCGCGGCCAGCATCGCCTTCATGCCCGCCGGCGTGCGCGCGCAGTCGACGTAGGCCGCGCCGGCCTCCTCGAGCGCGAGGCGAACGAGCTCGCCCCGGCCCTGGATCGAGGGCCAGTAATAGAGCTCGTAACCGCCGCGCGGGCTCGCCGCGCTGGTCTTCCTCGCGGCCTTCTTCTTCGCGGCCACGGCTACTTCGGGACCTCGAAGGGGAAGCGCACGGTCTGCGGGTTGCCGCTGAACGGATTGACCTTCGCGCGCCGGAACTGCGACGACACGCAGTCGCCTTCCTTGGTCCCGGCGTAGGGCGGGTCGACCGCGACCGACGACACCGCGCCGTCGGGCTGGAACGTCACGGTCGCGACGCCCGGCCCCGTCACGCCGCCTTCCTTCTTGCAGAACGCGAGCACGCCGCTCGCCGTGGCGAGACGGCCCTTCGCGACCGACTCGCTGAAGGCATTCGGGTCGGCCGAAGGCTTGGGCGCCGGCATCGGCATGCCCGGCTGGAGGCCGGAGGGCGGCGCGGGGAACGAAGGACCGGCGGTGGTCGGCACGGCGGGGGCGCCGGCGGTCGTCGCGGTGGTCGTGGTGCCGCTGGCCGTGCCGTTCGCCGCGGCCGCGGCACCCGTCGCTGTCGCTGCGTCCTCGGCGGCCGCCATCTCGGGCGCGGGCGAGGGCGACGCGTCGAGCTCCTCGCCGGTCGCGACGGGCGGCGCGGTAGGCGCGGCCGAGGCGGTGTCGACCGGCACCGCGACGGGCACCGGGGTGTACGAGGCGCTGGCGCTGACGGTCGCGACGGCTCCGTCGTTGACGTGCCCGCGCGAGCGGAGCGCGAGCGCCCCGAGCACGAGACCGCCGACCGCGAGCACGGCCAGGCCCGCGAGGATCGGCACCATCGGCAGCCCCGCCTTGAGGGGCTGCGGCACGGCCGGGGCGGCAGGCGGCGGATACCCGGGATCGGACGGCTGCGCCCCGAACGGCGGCAGCGGCTGCCCGTAGCCCGCGGGTCCGGGCATCGCGTGCAGATGCGGCTGCGAGTGGCCATGCACCGGGCCGATGATCTGGCTGCCGTGCCCGTAAGGAATTCCCCCGGGCGGCATCTGCACCGCAGGCATCCCTTGCGGCGGCGTTCCGTGCGCGCCCGGGATGCCTTGCATGCCCGGCGCGGCCTGCACCGGGCTCGCGGGCAACCCGCGAGTTGCCGTTCCCCAGTCGTTCGGCGGTCCGAAGGACGGCGGCGGCTGCGGCTCGGACGGAGGCGCCGCGGCCGGCGGGGGAAGCGGGTACCCGAGCGGCGAAGGCATCCCGAGCGTCGCGTTCATCCCGGAGCCCGGGCGCACGGGCGCTGCCGCCATCATGACGGTGTGCCCCGAGTCGGGCGGCGGCTCGTCGTCGTAGGCGTCGGTCGCGGCCGGCGGCGCGTCGCCCGCGCTGGCGACGCCCGCTCCACTCGGGGCCGCGGGTGCCGCCATGGCGGCGG
>JAQBQL010000247.1 GCA_028287035.1 Labilithrix sp.
CCTCCGGGCGGCGGCGGCTACGGCGGCGGCGGCGGGTATGGCGCATCGGCCGCTCAGGACGCGCCCCCCGTCGCGTATGCGGCCCCGTTCGCTCCCGCCTACGTCGCGCCGGCGCCGGCCGCGCACCTCGCGCCGCCGGTCATGGCGGCGCCCCATCACGTGGTGGTCCCTCCACCTGTCCAGGCCGCGCCACCCGATCGAGGAGGAGGTGCTCACCCTTTTGCCTCGGCGGGGGGTGCACCGGTCGTTCAGGTGCGCTGCCCCGCGTGTCACACGCTCACGATGGCCTCTCCAGGTCAGCTCTCGATCTGCTTCTCGTGCGGGCAGCCGCTCCCGAAGGCGCTCGTCGACGAAGCAACCGAGGCCGGCCCGCCTCCCGCGGCGCCGCACGCCGCGGAACCGGCAGCCGCCGCGCCGCTGCAGTTCCCGCTCACGGGGGCGCAGGAGTCGCCCCTCGAGCCGCCACCTAATCCGTACGGTGCGAGCGGCGCCACGATCATCGGCGCCGCCGGCCAGTTCGCGATCCGCGCTGGCATCGAGGTCAAGGTCGGGCGTGATCCCGCGCAGTGTCCCATCGTGCTGGCGGAGCCCCGCGTGAGCGGGGTACACGCCACGCTCAGGTTCGACGCCGGCCAGCTCATGGTGCGCGACGAAGGATCGAACAACGGCACGCACGTCGACGGCGCTCGCATCCCGGCCGGCGTCTACACTCCCGTCCCCGACGGCGGCGCGCTCCGCTTCGGGCCCGTCGAGTTCACCGCGAAGCTCGCGTAGCGAGGAGGCAGCCGTGGCAGACCCTTCGAGCATCCCCCCCGTGCCGCCGGTCGAGATCGCCTTCCGGACCGATCCGGGGCGTGATCCCGAGAAGCAGGTCAACGAGGACGCGGCGTTCCACGTCGAGACCAAGCATGGCCTCCTCGCCGTCGTGTGCGACGGCATGGGCGGTCACGCCGGCGGCCGCGAGGCCTCCGAGCTCGCGACGAGGACCATCCAGGAGATCGTCAGCGCTGCGCCCGACGCGACCGCGCCGCGCGACGCCCTGCGCGTCGCCATCGAGGAGGCGAACCGTAGGGTGTGGGGCATGCCCACCGACGAGGGCGGCTACCGCCCCGGATCCACGGTCGTCGCGGTGCTCGCGCACCCGGGCGGCGCCGAGGTCGCTCACGTCGGCGACAGCCGCGTGTACCTCCTGCACTCGGGCGCCATCGCGCAGATCACGAAGGACCACTCGATGGTCCAGGAGATGGTCGACCGGAACATCATCAAGGCCGAGGACGCGGCCAAGCACCCCGACGCGAACAAGATCATGCGGGCGCTCGGCATCGCGAAGGACGTCGAGGTCGATCTCCGTCCCGAGCCCGTCGCGTACTCCGCGGGGGACGTCTTCGTGCTGTGCTCCGACGGGCTGTCCGATCTCGTCGGGCCCGCCGAGATCCTCGACGTGGCGGGCTCACGCCCCGCGGCGCAGGCGGCGGGCCAGCTCGTGGACCTCGCGAACGCGCGCGGCGGCCACGACAACATCACGGCGATGGTGGTGCGCATGAAGGGCTCGGCCCTCGCCACCGACCAGGCGACGATCGTGAAGACGGTGGCGCTCACCGCGGTCGACCGGCCCGCCGAGGCGCTCCGCGGGACCGGCACCGTCATCTCCGCGCCGGCCTCGCCTTCGCAGGTGCCCAGCGCCTCGTCCGGCAGTGGCGGCAGTGGCGGCCCTGGCGGCACCGCGCTCGTCGCCCCGATGGCGCCGCGCTCCGATCACTCGGTCCAGGCCGCTGCCGGGAACACCGAGCCGCCGCAGTCGAACGCCGGCGGTAGCGCGGGCCGCGCTGCGGTTGCGTTCGGGATCGTGCTCGCGGTCATCGCGCTCGGCGTGGCGGGGTGGTTCCTCTACAACGAGGTCCGGCCGCGCCATCACAGCGCGACGCCGCTGGTGCTGCCCGAGGCGGGCACCGTGACGACCTCCACCGAGGAAGAGGCGGGCACCCCCGCGGCCGAGGTGACCCTCGCCCCCGTGCTGCCTCCGCCGTCGGGCGTGAAGGTGCCCTGGTGGAAGGACCCCGACGCGGCGGCTCCCACCGGAGAGCCGCGCGAGTGCGCCATGGCGCGGTGGCAGAAGGAGCACGGGCGTCCCGCCTCGAGCTACGAGCCGCTCGAGGCGAAGTGCCGGGCCGCCGGCGGCAAGCCGTGACCCCCGTTCGACATACGATGAGGCCCGCATGATCCCCGGTTTCGGCAAAGAACAGATCTCGATCGGCGGCGCGCCGGACAACGACGTTGTGGTGCAGGGGCCGGGCGTCGCGGCTCGTCACGCGCGCATCGTGAAGCAGGGCGGCGCGCTCGTCTTCCTCGACAACGGGGCCGGACCTTCGTTCGCGAACGGCGCGCCTCTCGCGCCGAACCAGCCGGTGCCGTTCGATTTCCGCACGCAGTTCACGGTCGGCCAGAACGTGCCCGTCCCGCTCGCGCACCCGGCCATCGTCTCGATGATCATGGCGCGCGGCTCGGTGAGCGCACCGCCGGGGCATCTCGTCATCGGGCGCGAGGCCGCCTCGGCGTCGCTCGTCATCGCCAACTCCGCGGTCAGCGCGCACCACGCGACCGTGATGATGGACCGCCTGATGGTCCAGGACTTCGGCTCGACCAGCGGCACCTACGTCGCCGGGCAGAAGATCCCGCCGAACCAGCCCGTCCCGATGGATCCGAACGGCGTCGTCGCGTTCGGCCCGATCCCGGTGCCGGTATCGCTCCTCGGCCGCCTCGCGCAGGCCTTCGCGGGCGGCGGCGCGCCCATGGGTGCTCCCGCGCACCAGAGCGGCCCGCCTCCCGCCGCGATGGTCCCGGGCGGCGACGCGGCCCCGCGCAAGCACCGCACCGTCATCGGCGAGCTGAAGCTCGATCAGGCCGGCGCGGTCATCACGATCGGCCGCACGCCCGACAACCAGATCGTCGTCCCCCATCCGCAGGTCAGCGCGCGTCACGCGCAGATCACGAACCTGAACGGGTCGCTCGTCCTCGAGGACCTCGGCAGCGGCAACGGCACCTTCGTGCGCGGCCAGCGCCTCGCGCGCGGCCAGAAGGTGCCCGTCGCGAACGGCGAGAAGGTCTACATCGGCCCGATGCCGGTGCTGATCCACATCGTGGGTCAGCAGGTGAACGTCGTCGTCGAGGACCAGCAGGCCTCGTGGGCGGGCAAGCCCCTCTACGAGATCGAGGCGTGGGACCTCTATCTCGAGGTGCCGGACCGGGACAACAAGCAGCAGATGAAGGTGCTGCTCGACCACGTCAGCTTCAAGGCGCTTCCCGGCGACATGATCGCGCTGATGGGACCGTCGGGCGCCGGCAAGACGACGCTCCTCCTCACGTTGAACGGGTATCTCCCGCCTTCGAGCGGCCAGGTGCGCATCAACGGTGACGACCTCTATGCCGTCTACGACGCCCTCCGCGGCGTCATCGGCTACGTCCCGCAGGACGACATCGTCCATCCCGAGCTCACCGTCTTCGAGGCCGTGAAGTACTCGGCGCGGTTCCGCCTCCCGAACGACTACTCGGAGACCGAGATCAACGCGCGCGTCGAGCAGACGCTGCGCGACCTCGGCCTCGAGGCCCAGCAGCACCTCCAGATCGGAAAGCCCGAGAAGAAGGTGCTCTCCGGCGGTCAGCGCAAGCGCGTCAACATCGCCCTCGAGCTCGTCACCGACCCGGTCATCCTCTTCCTCGACGAGCCCACCTCCGGCCTCGCCGCCGACGACACGACCGCGCTCATCAATCTCTTGCACGATCTCACGAAGAAGACCGGCAAGACGATCATCATGACCATTCACCAGCCCGCGAAGGACGAATACGAGAAGTTCAATCTCGCGTTCATCATGGGTTATGGCGGTATCCCCACGTACTTCGGTCCGACGGGTGAGCCGAGCTACAAGTTCTTCCGTTCGATCATCGACACGCCGGGCAGCCCGTTCCGCAGCATGCCGACCGCTCAGGGGCGGAACGTCGACAATCCGCGTGACATGTTCGACATGCTCGCGATCCGCGAGCGCGGCGTGCAGGAGGCGATGAAGCGGACCGACCCGAACGTCACCCGCAACACCGCCCGTCTCGCCGCGGCGCGCGAGTGGCGGAGCGAGTTCATGTCGAACTCGAATCCCGTCTTCCAGCAGATGTACTCGGGGCGCCGCGCGGTCGGCACCGAGCCGGCGGCGCGCGGCGTCCCGCACCGCGCCGACGTCGCGCTCTTCACGCAGCTCGTGCTGCTGATGTCGCGCTACTGGAAGATCAAGGTCCGCGACCGCGCCGGGGCCGCGATCATGTTCCTGCAGGCGCCGGTCATCGGCGTGATGCTGGCCTTCGTCTTCGCCGGCCAGAAGGAGGCGGTGCCGTTCTGGTGCCTCGGCGCCCTCCAGGAGCTCGGGAAGAAGGCGGCGAGCAGCTCCGGCTCGACCGATCTCCTCGGCCGCATGCTCGCCACCAAGGACCAGACGGCGGCGATGTTCTTCGTCGTCGTCTCCGCGGTGTGGTTCGGCACCTCGAACTCGGCGCGCGAGATCGTGACCGAGCGCTCGATCTACCTGCGCGAGCGCATGGTGAACCTGTCCATCGTGAACTACGTGTTCTCGAAGTACATCGTCCTCACGCTCATCTGCATCTTCCAGTGCACGGTGCTCCTCGGGATCGTGTTCTTCACGCTCGGCTTCCACGGGGGCGTCGTGGCCTTCTTGATGGAGCTGGTGGTCATGGTGGCGGTCGCCATGAACGCGTGCGCCCTGGGACTCCTGCTCTCGACGGTCGTCGACTCCGCAGAAGCGGCGATGTCACTCACGCCGATCGCGCTCATCCCGCAGGTCGTGCTCGGCGGCCTCATGGTGCCGATGACCACGAACCCGCTGCTGAAGCCGCTCATGTACGTGATGCCGGCGCGCTGGGGCTTCGAGGGTTCCATCGCCCACGAGCGCCTCGCCATCGAGAAGGACCCGGCGTGGCTCATCGACCTCCAGAACGCGACGCTGAACAGCCCGCCCGACTACGTGATCGGCGGACACTTCCAGTGCGCCATCGCGCAGATGGGCTCGGACCAGCTGAAGGGCGCGTGGGGTTTCACGATGTACGACCAGACCTGGCTTCCCATCGCCGTCCTCATGGGGATGACGGTGGTGATGCTCGGCCTGCTCCTCATTCTCCTGAAGCGTCGCGACCCGGTGTGACCGCAGCTCAGCGGAGGGCGGGCACGCGTCCCTTCGAGTCAGCGGCAAGGTTCGCGAGGAACGTGGCGGCCTGGAGCCTCGCCTTGGCGTCGTCGAACACCACGAAGTGACCATCGTGTCCGCGCGCCGGGACGAACTGGGCGAGCACGCCGCTCGCCGCGCCGCTCGCCAGGTTGCCCGACAGGCCGTCGCCGGGGACGCTCACGTCGGTGATGCCCGCGAACGCCGCCTCGGTCACCGGATGCACGCCGGGTAGCTGGCGCGGAAGGCCGATGGCGACGGAGAGCGCCTCGATGCCGTGGGGCGGCGCGTACGAGTCGCCGAGCCCGTCGGCCCCCACGCCTTCGGTCTGGTAGATGCTCTTCGGCGAGTGCCCCGGGCGCGGCGCGCGCACGATGGCGCTTCCGTACTCGAGCGGATCGGCGGCATCGACCAGCGATTGCACGAGCGTCATCACGGGATGGAACAGGCTGAGCTCCGTCGCGGTGGTGCGGTCGGACAGGCCTACCAGCAGCCGGAAGGCCGCGGCCACGTCGACGGGCTTCGTCTTCTCGAGGAGATTGAGCGCGAGGTCGCTGCCCGCTCCGCTCAGCACGGCGCCGCGCGCCTGGTCGCTGCCGGCGAGGAAGAGCGGACCGTTCAGTCCGCCTTGCGAGTGGCCGAAGAAGAGGACCTTCGTGGGGTCGAAGACGATGTCGGAAGGGGCGCCCAGGACCGCGGCGGGGACCTTCATCGCGCCCTCGGTGAAGAGCCGCGCCTGCTGCACGACGTCGATCGCCGATTGCCGATTACTCGAGCGCGCCGCGAGGATGTTGTCGAGATTGAAGAACAGGAGCTGGATGATCGACTCCGCGTTCGGGTCGCCGAGGGCAGGGGCTCCCGGCCGGGTGCCGTGGAAGATCTGGTCGATGCCCATCGTGGCGAGGCACTGCGTGGCCAGCGCGCGGCCGGTGCCGTCGTCGAGGAACGACCGGTAATCGCCGCCCGTTCCGTGGGAATAGAGCACGATCGGAAAGCCGGCCGCGGGCAGCGGGCATTTCACGGGATCCGGCACCGCGAGCGCGAAGCGCAGCTCGAAGAGACCCTGCAGCTGTGGCTTGCCGTCGATGCTCACGAACCCGCCGCCGTCCTCCGGCTTGCGATAGGGAACGACGCCTTGCTGGTAATTCGGAGAAGGTCCGTACGTGCCCTCGACGACCGCGTAATCGCCGGTCATCTCCTTCTTCACGAAGCCGCTCGGCGTGGGCGCCGCCACGCTGGCACGCACGTCGTCCATCGCCGCGAACGCCTCGGCGGTGGGATCGTCGGTGGTGAAGACGGTGAGGTGCACGATGTCGCTCTTCGCGATTCCGGCCGCCGCGAGCTCGGCGACGGCGGGGGCGAAGAGATCGTGGACGGGCCGCACCGGCTCGGTGAGCGGGTCCCGGTCGAGGACCTGGGCGAGCTCGGGCGCGACGGTGATCCCGGCGCCGGACCGCGCATGCACCTTGCTGGTGACGACCACCGCGTACCGGGTCCTCGGACGGAGCGGGCGGCCCAGCATCGGCAGCACCGCGAGCGTGTTCGACGGCCAGTACACCGCCTCGGCCTCTTGCCAGTGGAGCTGCGCGAGGTGCCGCTGTCCCCGCTCGGGCGAGGCCGGGTCGACGTCCACGATCTGCACCGAGGCGTCGCTCCGGGCGGCTGCGTCGGGCGTCTGCGGGAGGGTGGTCTCGTCGATGGGACCGTCGAACCGGAGCGCGATGGCCGCTGCCGGTGAGAAGCCGTCGAGGAGGCCGGCCGTCGCGTTCACGTACTGCGTGAGGAGCGGGAGGTTCTGCGGATTCGGGAATCCGGTGAACACCGCGGCGCCCTTCGCGTCGCGGCGCAGATCGCTCGGGAACGGATGGTCGAAGAAGGCGAGGCCGGAGAGCGCGTCGGGCGCCGCGGGCACCACGAAGATCGATTGCGCGCTACCGGCCGGCGCGAGCGGGACCCCGGCGTCGGAGTCCCCGCAGCCCGAGGCGAGCGCGGCGAACGTGAGCACGAGCTGACCGACGGCACTCTTGCGCATGGCGAGCGGTATACCACCGCGGGGGCTGCGGAGCGCCCGGGGCCGCCTACTTGACGTGCTCGACCTGGGGGTAGGCCGCGGGCGCGGGCGGCGCCGTGTGCTCGGGTCCGTCGTGCGTCAGCCAGTAGATCGAGAGGAACGCGAGCAGCGCGCCGGCCAGGACGAAGAAGACGCGCGCCGTCGGGTCGGGCTCGGTGCGCGTGCGCAGGAGGCGCGCCGCAGCGGCCACGTCCTTGGGCGTGGTGTCGTCCGCGATGAGCCGCGCCGTGCCGTCGCGAACGGTCCGGTAGTCGCCTCGGCTGAACGCGAGGGTGAGCGCAAGGAGGCCCTCGTGCTCCGGAAACCGCGCCGCGAAGGCCGGCCATCCCCAGTCGGCTTCGGCGGGCGCGGCACCGGCGGGCGCCGCCACGCGTTCCTGCTCTTCGTGCTCGATCACGCGCTCGCCCTCTCCACGCGGCCCGCCGCGATCTCTCCGCTCGTCACGGCCCGGTGCAGCACGGTGGGCGCGATCCCCGGAGCGAGGAGGCTCGGCGTCACCTCGCTCGACGGGAACATCTGCACGAACGCGGGCGCCCGTTTCACGCGATCCGCGATGATGCGCTCGAGCACCATCGACGTGTACTGGAGCGCGCCGTACTCGGGGGTGTTCGCGTTCGGCACCACGTCGACGTCCTGCCGCTTGCAGAGGAGCGGCAGGCCCTTGATGCGGCTCTCCACCGGCGACCAGCTGTCGGCGCACACGCCGTTGGCGCTCACGCCCCACACGCCGGACCCGGTGTTCAGGAAGAGCGTCTGGTGACCGGAGGTGCGGCCCGGCGTGCGCAGCAACATGACGCCGTCACCGAGCGAATAATCCCCGCTCGTCAGCACCACGTTCCCCTTGTTCACGGCGCGCTTGCCGTCCTTCACGAACCACGCCGACTGCAGAGGATGAAGGTCGTCCCAGTCGTCCCACTCCGACTTGGGGGCGAGCAGCCGCGCCGCGGGGAAGCGCGCGGGATGCGCGCCGTCCTCGGTGCCGAGAAGTCCGCGCAGATCCTGACCCTGGAAGCTGTCGAACGCGAGCAGATCGATGTCGGCCGCGGTGAGGCCGTGCCGCGCGAGCTGCGTCTCGAGCGGATCGTGCTTGCCGGCCACGAAGGCGGTCGCACGGTGCCCGATCACCTCGCGCAGGCGCGAGAAGAACGGGGCGCCCGCTCGGCCCTGCGGCTCGCTCGGATTGAACAGGAGGTGCGTGAGCTCGCCGTCACGGAGAAACTGCACGAGCACGCAGCGATGCGTGAGCACCACGAACGGAGCCGGCGCGAGGGCCGCCCCGGCGAACGCGTAACGGGTCGGGTAGGCGAGGCCCGCGAGCGGCAACGTGCGGACCGCCACGACCCGCGGGCCCGCCGCGAAGCGCTCACGGAGCGCCCCGCCGATGCGCTGCACGGCGCGGAGCTGCGCCCCGTGGCGCGCCACCGACCACGCCTCGTCGAGATCGGACAGCCGTGCGAGGCCGAGGCCGAGCGTCATGGCCGCGCACTCTAGCCGTTTGCCTCCCGGATTGCCGCGGCTTCCGCTACTGGCAGAGGCCGAGCTTCACGCCGCCGCTCGTCGGAGCGGTCGCGCCGAAGACGTCGGTGCACGTGTCGAAGCCGCAGTCGCTGGCGCCGAGCCGGCACCACTTCTCGCACTCGAGCCCGAAGATCGGGTGGTCCGTGCAGTAGAGACCCTGCTGGCAGTCGTTGTACTTGGTGCACGCGCCGTAGAGGGCGACCGACCCGCTCTTGTCACAGTCGGGTGCGTTGACCGTCTCGTCGAAGATGCAGTTGTTCGAGCCGCACACGGCCGACGGATTGCGGAGATCGCAGGTGACCGAGCAGACCTTGCTGTTCGGCACGGGGCCAGCGCCGTTGTAGTAGGGCGCGCACGGACCGAGGCCCGCGCCGGGGCAATTCACGCCGGCCGTCGCGCAGTACGGCCGGCACGCGTTGTACGCGCACGTGAGGCCCTTGGCGCACTGGGTGGTGGCCGTGCAGTACGAGCCCTGGCTGGCGCCGCCGGCGAGCACGCAGGACACCGCGCCGCTGGTCTGGTTGGTGACGTCGCAGGTCTGGTTGGCGGCGCACCCGCACTGCGGGGTCAGCCCGCACAGGTTCGAGGGCGCGACGGTCGCGCAGGTCGGGCCCGCGTCGAGCCCTGCGTCGACCGCCGCATCGACGGCGGCGTCGACCCCGCTGTCGTGCGGGCCGTCGGCGCTCGCGTCGAGGCCGCCCGAGCTGCCGCTCGATCCGCTGCTCGATCCGCTCGCCGCGTCCTCGTCGGGCGGCGGAAGGTGGTGGCCGGCCTCGACGGGCGCTGCGGCGCCGTCCGCGACGCTGCCGGACGTCCCGTCGTCGAACGCCGCGGTGCCTCCGTTGGCGCAGGCCAGCACGCCCAGGAACACGAGGCCGAGGACAGCCGGGCTGCGGAGAAGACGAAGGCGCGTGGTGCCCATGGCGCGCTCTCTAACACGACGCGGCAAGACCACCCTGGCCGCACGGCCCGGGGACGCACCAGAGACGGAGCGCTCAGTTCCCGCAGCCGAGCACCGGAGCGACGGGCGCGAAGTTGCCCCCGACGCCCACCGGCCGCACCGCGTCCATGTCCTTCATCGCCGCGTCGAGGATTCCGTGGATCTCGGCATACGTCTGATTGAGCTTGTCGGTCGTCTTCGTCGGGTCCGCGGCGCACAGGAACTTGGGTGATCCGCAGGCGTCGAAGTCCTCGCACGCGGCGCCGGACGACGCGAGCGCGCGAAGCGCCGTGTCGCCGTAGAGCACCTTGCTCCCGACCATCGTGAGGAGGACGTCCTTCGGCGAGGCCTTCGCGATCGCGTCGTACGGCGCGGCGCGGTCGCCCTTCAGGACGAAGATGTCGGCGAGGTACCCCTTCGCGAGCGTGCCGATCGTGTCGGACAGGCCGAGCACCGTGGCGGCGTTCCGGGTGGACATCTCGAAGAGCATCTTCGACGTGACCTTCCCGCCGAAGGCCTGGTCGCTGTACGCCTTCGCGAAGCGGAGCTCGTCCATCATGTTCTGGCTGCCGCCCATCGACCAGTCGGGCGCGAGGGCGACGACGATGCCGTTGTCGAGGGCGAGCGGGATGTTCGTGGTCGCGCCGTAGAGCGCCATGTTCGACGCGGGCGACCACGTGAGCTTCATGCCCTTTTCCTTCATCATCGCGAACTCGTTCGCGCCGAAGGCGGTGCCGTGGGTGATGGCGGTCTGCGGAGCGTAGAGACATCCGGGGGTCGTCGTGGCGGTGCCGAGCTTGTCGAACTCCGCGCGCGCCTTCTCGTCGGTGCCCTCGCCGACGTGGATGAGATACGCGGCGGTCTTGCCCGTGCCGTAGTTCGCGCAGACGCCGTCCGCCGTGGCCTTCGACGGCGTGATGGCTGCAGTCTGCACCTTGTCTTCGGGGAGACCGCTGAACTGCGTGTCGATGTTGCGCGCGAGCGACGCGTAACAGGGATACGCGGTGCCGGTCAGACCGACGATCGACGTCGTGCCCGCGACCAGCGCCTTGAGCTCGCCCCACTTCTCCATCTCGCAGTGGAGCGTGCCCGCTCCGTCGTAGGTGGGCGGGCACCACACCGGCTTGCCCTGCGAGGCGTCCTCGAGGCACTGCTTCACGTCGACCATGACCGTGTAGCGCGGCTCGTTCGTGTCCTTCGTCCAGTCGTCGTGGTTCGTGTACTTCTGCTGGGGCAGCCAGTCGGTGCCGTCGAAGATGTCGAACAGGATGTGATTGTGCGTGTCGATGAGGCCCGGCGCGATGATGCCGTCCACCTCGAGGGTCGCCGCGCCGAGCGCGGTTGCCTGTGCCGCGCACGCGTCGCCCGGCTCGGCGCACCCGATGGTGCCGTCCGGCAGCGTGAGCACCTGGCCCTCGAACGGCCCCGTCTCGCCGAGCACCGTGCCGGCGAGCAAGAGCCCCTTGCTCGGATCGCCGACCACGACGGACGTCTCCGGCTCGCTCGCATCGGGGATGTCGATCGGGGGGCTGACGCGCGAGTTGTTCGTCTGGTCGCTGCAGCTCGCAGCCACGCAGACGCTCGCGATCATGGCCAGGGGGAGGCCAAGAGACAGGCGCATGTGGAGACGATAGCCGAAGCGAGATAGAGTCGCACGCGCATGCCGAAGCGGCACAGGGCCGGGGTGAGCGCGACGAGCACGCTTGCGCACATCGAGGAGCTCGTGGTCGCGACGAGCGGCGAAGACGCGTTCGAGGTCGTGTTCGCCGTTGCTGCGTGCCTGCTCACCGCGCCGCGCTCGAGCCGTCGCGGCGCCGTGACCCCGGCCGCGATCGCGGCCGTGACGCGCGCGCGGCCCGAGCTCGGCGTGGTCGCGTCTTCCGGTGGTGACGCGTCGCTCGTGGCGCGAGTCGATGCGTTGCTCGCGCCGCTGCTCGCGGGAGACCAGGGGCCTTCCGCGCTCGATGCCATCTTCGAGGCCCTCGTCCCGCGGCTCGCCAAGGGAGACAAGGGCCAGTTCTTCACGCCTCGCCACGTGGTCGAGTTCATGACGCGCGTGCTCGCGCCTCGCGCGTCCGAGGTGGTCATCGATCCCGCCTGCGGCTCCGGCGCGTTTCTCGCGCACGCGCGGCGCCTCGCGAAGGTGGAGACGTTCGGATGCGACGTCGACCCCCGCGCCATCCGCGTCGCGCGCCTCGTCGCGCTCGGACAGGCGCGTGAGCCTTCGACCATGACGCGCGCCGACGGGTTGCACGCTCGGTTCCCGCGGCCCGCCGACGTCGTGGCCACGAACCCGCCGTTCGCCGGACGCGCCGCGGCTGAAGGCTTCGCGGTCGCGGAGCTCGTGAGGACCCCCGAGCGTGACGTGCTCTTCCTCGAGCGCGCGCTCGACCTGCTCCGGCCAGGCGGCCGCCTCGGCATCATCCTCCCCTACAACAAGGCCTCGGGCGCCGCCTTCGCGAGCCTGCGCCGGTGGCTCGTCGCGCGCGCGCGGCTCTATGCGGTGGTCGGTCTGCCGCGCGAGACGTTCCTTCCGCACACCTCGCAGCGCACCTTCGTGCTGTTCGCGAAGAAGCGCGCGGGCGAGGCCCCCGACGAACGCGAGCAGGTCCGCTTCGTGGTCAGCGAGCGCGCGGGCAAGGACACGGCCGGCGATCCCGTCCTCGTGCGCGGCGTCCCCGATCACGATCTCGAGGAGGTGCTCGGAGCGCTGACCCCCTTCCTCACCCGGCACGGGTTCTTCGCATGAAGGTGGCCGACCGCACGCTCGCCGAGCTCCGGCCCGACCTCGTCCTCGCGCCGGAGCGGCACGTCGCCTTCGCGCAGGGCGGGGAAGGGGTGCCCCTTCGCGATCTGGTGGTCCTGCGTAGCGAGCGCGTCGATCCTTCGGAGGCCCGTGACGCGGTCGTGCTCGACACGTCGCACGTGCGTGACGGTCTTCTCGATGTCGCGGGTGCGCTGCGCGACGTGGCCGGGGTGAAGAGCGCCAAGAAGCGTGCGCATGCCGGCGATCTCGTGGTGTCGCGGCTGCGGCCGTACCTCCGGCAGATCGCGCTCGTGCACCCCGAGGCGCTGGGGCCCGCGACCGGTCGACCGCTCGCGCTGTCGACAGAGTTCTACGTGCTCGCGCCGCGGAGCGCCGCCTCGCTCGCGTTCCTCCTGCCGTTCCTGCTCTCGCCGGGCGCGCAGGAGCACCTCGCCAGCGCGCAGGAGGGCGGCCATCACCCGCGCGTGCCCGTCACGTCGCTCCTGGCGCTGCGCGTCCCGCACGCTCTCATCGCGGACCGCGCGAAGACCTCACGACAGGTCCTGCGCTCCCTCGCCGCGTACTACGTCGCCGCGAGCGGGCTGCGCGCCGTCCTCGACGGCGGAGCGTCAGGGCAGTCGCCGCCCTGACCGGCGTGACGAGCCAGGATCCCAGCACTCCCGTTCGAGGTCACCGCCGGCCGCTCGCACGCTGTGGCTCGTCGGGTCCATCTGCGCGGCGCGCTGGATGGCGACGAGCGCGCGGTCGCAGTTGCCCGCCTGGAACGCCGCGTAGGCCGCGCGCACGCGCTCGCCGACGTCCATGAATAGATACGGGTCGGTCCGGTCACGCACGAACACGACGAGGCCGCTCGCCACGATGGCCATCGTGCACGCGGCGACGATCGCCTGCTGGGCGCGAGGCGAGTACTGGAAATCGCGCTCCCAGAGCACGGCAACGACCGCGCCGGCGAACGCTCCGCCGATGTGCGCGGCGTTGTCGATCTGCGCGATGCCCGGCCGGAACGCGCGGATGATCCCGACGGCGACGATGAGGGCGAGCCACCGGCCCATGCCGATCGTGAGCTCGCTGCGCCAGCCCTCGGTGCGCACGCCGACCACCATGGCGGCCGCGATGAGGCCGCACAGCGCGCCGGAGGCTCCGACGCTCATCGTCTGACCGAAGAAGCGCCCCCAGATCGCGCTGGCCGCGCTCGCGACGACGCCTGCCGCGAGATACAGCGAGAGGAAACGCGCCGAGCCGATCGCGCGCTCCAGCAGCGGCCCCACCTGCCACAGCAGCACCATGTTGAGGCCGAGGTGCAGGATCGAGCCGTGGAGGAAGAGGGACGTCACGAGCGTCTCGAAGCGGTTGTCCGCGACCGTCCACAGCGAGGCGTTCGCGCCGAGCCAGCGCATCACCCGGTCCGGCATCCCGAGCGCGAAGTGCCAGTCGCCGGCGAGGAACACCTGGCCGAGGAACACCCCGATGTTGGTCGCGAGGAGCGCGCCGGCGATCGGCGCGTTGCGGAAGCCGCGCGCCACCTCGGCGTTCTCGGCCACGCTGGAGCGTGCCGCCGCCTGATCTTCCCCAGCGCCTGCCGCAGGCTCGCCCACGCGAGTGTTGTAGACGCCCGAACCGGCCTTTGCACGCCGTTCGGCCGGATGTGGGTTCATGTCCACCAAGTCCCGGCAATTGCCGTCTGTTTGGCCGTTCGCGAACGGCCCTGATACGGCAGGTCTCGATGGACTCCCTCGTCCGCGCGACCCTCCTCGTCCGCCGCATCGCCCGCGGCGGTTCTGGATTCGCGCTGACCTGCGCGCTCGCCGCCTACGTGGTGATGGGCGGCGCCACCACGCCGGCCGGCCCGCTGCCGGTGGTCGCCGGGGTCGTGTGGGCGCTGCTCCTCGTCAAGCGGCTCCGGCGGAAGCTGCGGCTCACCGGTGACGCGCCGTTCCTCCTCGACTTCGAGCTCGGCGCGCTCCTGGCGGTCGGCCTCGACGCAGCCCTTCTCCGCTACGACGGGACGCTCGCGGGTCGCTTCGCGCCGGCGACCTACGTGCTCGTCGCGCTCGTCGCCTCGTTCGGTCGTCCCGCGTCCGGCCTCGCGGTGGTCGGTTGGGTGGTCGCGCTCGATGCCCTCATCCGTCACAAGACCCTCGGCGAGACCAGCTGGGAGGCGCTCGCCACGCAGGCGGGCTTCGCGTGCGCCTTCGCGCTGCTGAACCTCCTCCTGCTCCGCGCGGAGGTGGCGCGCATCCGCTTGACCGCGCGGTCGCGCGTCGAGGAGGAGCTGAAGCGCCTCCGGGACGACGCGCGCAGCTACCGGCTGCTCGGCGCCGGCGAGGCCGCCGCCCAGAAGGAGGACGCGGAGGAGCGTCTCGCGCGCTCCAGCGTCGAGGAGATCCACCAGTCGGTGCATTACGCCCTCGAGCTCCTGCGCCGCTGCCTCGATCTGCACACCGCGGTCCTCCTCTGGCGCACCGACTCGGGCACCCACCTGCGCATCAGCGAGCTCTCGACGGCCTCGGACGAGATCCACGACGCGCCCTTCTCCATCGGCGACGGCGTCCTCGCCGCGGTCATCGCGAAGAAGGAGCCCGTGCTCCTCGAGAACCTCCGGCCCTCGTACAAGGTTCCCTATTACGCGGGCTCCTGTCCGATCCGCGCGCTCGCCGCGATCCCCGTCATCGACGACGGCATCGTGCGCGGCGTGCTCGCGCTCGACCGCGTCGAGAATCGCGCGTTCACCCCGCACGAGCACGAGCTGGCCGCCCAGGCAGCGCGCTACTGCCTCCGCGCCATCCAGAACGAGCGCGTCTTCGTGCAGCTCGAACGCGCCAAGGTCGACCAGGGGAAGCTTTATCGCGCGGCCCAGGCGCTCGGCGCCGCCCTCTCCGAGAAGGACGTCGTCGAGGCCGGCGTCCGCGCCGCCCGCGAGATCGCGAGCTTCGAGCTCGCCGCCGTGACCATCTGGGACGAGACCACGAAGGTGCACGAGGTCCGCGCCGCGCGCAGCGACCAGGGGCAGATCGAGGGCCTCGTCGGTCAGCGCTTCAAGCAGAACACCGGCCTCGTCTCGATGGTGGTCACGAACAAGTTCCCGCTCCCCTACAAGGGCGAGTTCGATCCCGCTCACCAGGTGGTGCTCTCGAAGCGTCTGCCGTGGCCGACCATCCCGTCGCTGCTCGTGCTCCCGCTGCTCCATCACGGCCGTCCGCTCGGCACGCTCATCCTCGGGGCCAAGCGCCGCCACGCCTTCGGGGACACGGTGCGCCCGACGCTGGAGGTCCTGGCGAGCCACCTCGCGGTCAGCCTGTCGAACGCGCGCATGGTCCACAAGCTGGAGACCATGGCCACGACCGACGGCATGACCGGGCTCTTCAACAAGCGCGCGATGCTCGACGCCGCCGCCGCGAAGGTGGCCGCTGCCTCGCGCTTCGGCCGCAAGCTCTCGGTCCTCGTCACCGACATCGACTTCTTCAAGAAGGTCAACGACACCTACGGCCACGACGTCGGCGACGTCGTGATCAAGGGCATCGGCGAGATCCTGAAGCGCCAGAAGCGCACGACCGACGTGGTCGCCCGGTTCGGCGGCGAGGAGTTCGTGGTGCTCTGCGAGCAGACCGACGAGGCCGGCGCGCAGCTCCTCGGCGAGCGCATCCGCGAGGAGGTCGAGAAGACCACCTTCACGACCCCGATCGGCCCGCTGCACGTCACCTGCTCGGTCGGCATCGCGACGTTCCCCGAAGGGGGCAGCACGTGGGACGAGCTCTTCAAGTCGGCGGACGAGGCCCTCTACGTCTCGAAGCGCAGCGGGCGGAACCGGGTCAGCGTGCACGCGCCCGCCTCCCTCTCGCGCGTCAAAGCCGGCTAACGCGCTTTACAGGGTCGCTCCCGGTGGTCATGATCCTGCCCACCATGAACGACAGCGAGAAGCCCAAGCCGGTCGATGATCTGAAGCAGGGCCTCAACCTGCTGTTCCGCGCCGCGAAGACGGCGGTGGAGTCGATCCCCACCGACAAGATCGAGGGCGCCATCAAGGACGGCGCGAAGGAGGTCAGCAAGGCCTTCGAGCAGGTCGCGAACGAGGTGGACAAGGTGTTCCACACGACGACGAAGGCGAGCCAGCCGCCTCCGCCTGCCCCGCCGAGCGCCTCGCCGCCCGCCGACAAGCCCTTCGACGACGCGTACGCGCACGAGCCGCCGAAGGGCCCGCGCGTCGGCTGACGAGCCCCGCGGGGCTCAGAACGTCCGGCCAGGCGCGCAGAGGTCCTCGGTGCCCTGCGCGTAGTGCTCGTTCGCGAACTGCGTGAGCGTCGGAAGATCCACGCACGCCGCCTTGTACGTCCACCCCCACGCCACCGCGGCGACCGGAACGTCCAGCTTCGGGTACGGCGCGATGACCACGCGCACGCGGATGTCCGGGTCGCACCGCTTGTCGCTCGGGATGGCGTCGCGGACCTTGCGCAGCGCCTCCACCGTGTCCGCGCAGCTCGCCCCGTCCTCGCACTTGTAGAGGAGGAGCACGGCGCCGTGCTCGAGGCTGTGCACGAGGTACCCGTCGTCGACGGGCGCCGCGTACTCCTGGAAGTTCGCCCACACCGGGTAGTGCGGTCCGCTGGACGGCGGGTTCGAGCTGTACGTGATCGCCGTGCCCTCGGGCACGTGGGTGCCCGCGAGCAGCTCCGGCGTGTCGATCGTCACGTCGCACGACGCGGCCGGGTGGAGCGGCGCGGGCAGACGCGCCCGATCGATCCCGGCGTCGGCCGCCGATCCGGGAGGCGCGCCCGCGACGGTGTCGTCACTGCACGCGACAACGAGAGTCGCCGCGAGGAGCCACGCGGAGCCACCGACGATCGCCGAGCGAAGGAGGAGAAAAGGGCGAAGCACGCGCGAACGATACTGCTGTGCAGCGATCAGCGCGAGCGTGGCAAATGTGTCCGCAGGTGCGAGCGGCGGACCTCGTTGCCAATCGTCGCGCTCACCCCTGTTGCGACGTCGCGGGTCGACCGTAGAGAGGCTGTCCAGATCGTCGGCGCCACCGTCGCGGTCGCGCTCGCCGTCGCTCGCGTGCGCTCCCGCTCGCGCGTTGCGAGCGTGCGTGCGCCCGCGAAATTGCGCGTGCGCGATCGATCCGATCTGAAGCGCGTGCATGAGGCGCCCGTATCTCTCCATGGGAGACGACAGGATCGAATGAACACGAAAGCGCTCGTCGTGGTGCGCTTCCGATCCAGTCACACGCACCTCTTATGAGTGGACATGACGCACATCGTGGGCCGCATTTTTCGGTGCAAAATCGTCACACGTGCCCTCGCGCGAGCCATCTCGATCGTGCACATTGGAGTGAGCAGGACGGAGCTCGATCAATCGAGCGGACGCCTGTTACTCGCGTGACCTCCGACACCGAAATGACCAAGCGACGCCCTCGACACGCGCCTGCAGGATCCACGATTGGACTCACCACGGCGACGCTCTTCACCGCGGTCACCGCGTGCCTCGCCCTCTCCGGCGCCGGCTGCGTGAAGCGTACGTCGACGCCCGACTCTGCTGCTCTTCGCGCCGTCGAGCAGGAATCATCCTCCGGCGTCGTAGCCATCGCGACGACGATGGCCGACAGCCCGACCCACATCACGCTGTGCAGCGGCGCCCTCGTCGCTCCGAACCTGATCCTGACCGCTCGTCACTGCGTGTCGCGCGCGGTCACCGCGACGCCCTCGTGCGATGCGCGCGGTCGCTCGCACAACGGCGATCACCTCGCCGAGGACGTCGACCCCGCTTCGATTGCCATCTACACGGGCGCGCACGTGCGTCCCGACGTCGACGTTCCGGTGGCTCGCGCGGTGCGCACGCTCCACCCGACCGGCCAGGTCCTGTGCGATGCCGACGTGGCGTTCCTCGTCCTCGACCGGCCGATCCAGAACGCGAACATCCTCACCATGCGTCTCCATGGCCCCGTCGAGACGGGCGACTCGATCATGCCGGTCGGCTTCGGCGGCGGCGTGCAGAACGTGGTCGGGCTCAAGGTGGCGCGCGCGAAGAGCACCGTCCTCGCGACCGGCCCCAGCGCCAACGCGGCGACCGGCGCGGTCCTCGGCCCGCGCGAGTTCGAGGTCGACCGCGCGACGTGCCGCGGCGACTCGGGCGGCCCCGCAATCGATGTCATGACCGGAGAGATCGTGGGCATCGTCTCCCGCGGCGGAAGCTGCTCGGCGAACGGCAACCACGTCTACACGCGCGTCGATGCCTACAAGCGTCTCGCGCAGGCCGCCTTCTCGGCGGCTGTCCGTGAGCCGAACGTCGCCGCGCGCGACCTGCCGGTCCACGACCTCGCGCCCTGAGCGGCGGGGCTCACGCGCCGGGCTTCTTCGGGGAGAGGCCCAGCTCCTTCATCACTGCCTGGAGGTCTTCCCAGGCCTGCTTCTTCGCCTCGAACTGCTGCGCGCTCGGGCGGAGCAGGTACGAAGGATGGAACGTCGGCATCACCGGGACCTTGCCGCGATAGAGCTTCCACTGACCACGCATCTTCGTGATGCCGAGCGTCGTGCCGAGCAGCGCGCCCACCGCGGTGTTGCCGAGCGCGACGATGACCTTCGGCTCGAGCGTCTCCAGCTGCTCGTGGAGATACGGCATGCAGGTCTCGATCTCGGCGGGCTCGGGCTTCCGGTTCCCGGGCGGGCGGCACTTGATGATGTTCGCGACGTACACGTCCTTCGCGGGATCCATGCCCATCGCGCCGATCATGCGGTCGAGCAGCTGACCGGCGCGGCCGACGAACGGAAGGCCCTGCTCGTCCTCGTCGGCGCCCGGGGCCTCGCCGATGAACACGAGCTTCGCGTCGGCGCTGCCGCGGGAGACGACCGTGTTCGTGCGCGTCTTTCCGAGCTCGCACTTCTGACACGTCGCGATCTCGGCCGCGATGACGTCGAGCGGGCGAGCCGGGGCGCGTGCGGGGCGCAGCGCGGGCGCGACCTGGGCCGGCACGAGGATGGGCGCCTCCACGACGACCGGCGCCGGCGCACGCTCCTGGATCGCCGCGGGTGCGGCGCTCGTCTCGGGCGGAGCCACGACGGCCGAGCGCGGCCGCCGCGGGATGCCGACGGCGCCCGTGTCCTGCTGCCACTCGAGGTAGGCGCGCAGTGAAGCGGCGACGCTGGCGAGCTCGTCCCGCAGCTCGGCGCGAGGATCGTCGTGCTCGCTCATCGCGTCCTCACCGGCTGAACTTGAAGCGGACGCGGTACGTGCCGGGCATCGGCACGCCGTCCACGTTGAGGGCCGCGTCGTACTTCTCGCGCATCGCGCACTTCTTCGCCTCGCGACCGAAGCCGTGGCCGGGGTCGGTGGTGATCGCGACGGACTCGGCGCGCCCGTCCGGGCTCACCTTCACGTCGATGCCGACCACCGCCTCGTCGATCTGGTCGGCGTCGGCCTCCGCAGGAAACGGGCACCGCTCGAGGTTCGAGAGGTTCAGGATGCGCGCCGCGCGCGAGCGGTCGACGCGGGGTGCCGCGGTCGTGCCGGTGCCGCCCGGCGTGCCCGTCGCCACCGCGCCTGCGTTCTGAGTCGCGACCTTGGCCGTGCCGCCTCGCTGCGTGACGCCGCCCACCGCCGTCTCGGCGTTGCCGGTGACGAACGTGTTGGCGGTGAGGTCGAGGGGCTCCTCCTTCGCGGGCTCCTGCGTGAGCACCTTCGCGGCGTCGGCGGCCGCGGGCGGCGGGGGCGGCGGCTCGTCCTTCGGCGCCTTCGTGACGGGCGGCGGCGGCGTCTCGTCCTTCGGGGGCTCCGGCGGGGGAGGGGGCGGCTCTTCCGGCTTCTCCGGTTGCTTCACCTCGACCTCGTACGTCTGCGCGAGTCGGCTCGCGACCTCGCTGCGCACGTCACGGGCCCATGCCGCGAAGGCGTGCAGCACCGCGGCCTCGACTGCTCCGACCGCCGCGCCGGCGTGAACCGAGACCGCCAGCACCGCCGCCGCGACCATCACGGCGACCGGGATGCGCGGACCCATGCCGAGGACGCCCGCGAACGGGTCACGCTGCCTGCTCTCGCCTCCCGGGACGCCCGCGCCGCCCACCGCGCTCGCTGCGCGCGCTGCCGCTCGCTTCGCCTTGCCGTGGGTGGTGCTGCTCGAGCGGCTCATGGGTACTGCGTTCCTGGCGAGTAAGAGGTCAGGCCGTGGCGCGGCTCTTCACTTCGGGGGCGCGGGCGCGAGCGCCGGCGTGCCGGGCACTCCCGGGGCCACGGGCGAGACGCCGAAGGCGATCTTCCCGACCTGCGCCTGCTTCAGCAGGTCGAGCACGTGGATGACGCGTCCGTGCGGGACCGCGCTGTCGGCCTTGATGATGGCGCGCAGCTCGTTGTTCTTCTCGTGAGCGGCCCTGGCCTGCGCGAGGATCACGTCGTCGCTGGGGACGGTCTTGTTGTCGATCTGGGTCGTGCCGTCGGCGGCGAGGACGATGCTGAACACCGTCTGCACGTCGGAGCCGGAGGCCGCCTTCGGCAGATCGAGCGGCACCGACTTCGAGACGATGAGCTTCGCCGTCACCATGAAGATGATGAGGAGCACGAGCATGATGTCGACGAGCGGGGTGACGTTGATCCCCGTGATCGACTCCGCGTTCTCGTCTGCGCCGCCCGCCATCAGTTACCGTCCGCGTCCTTGGGGGTGCGCGAAGCCTTGCTCGGGCGATCGCCGCGCGCCGCCGCCGTCTCGATGACGGCCTCGACGTCGGGAGCGTTCACGCCCGTCGCCTTGAGATGGGCGAGGAGCACGTGGCTCAGCGCGTCGGTGTTGGCGAGCGTCGTGCGGACCACGCGCTGGAACCAGTTGAAGGCCGCGACCGCCGGGATGGCGACGACGAGACCGACCGCCGTGGCGACGAGCGCCTCGGAGATGTTCGTCATGACCGCCTCGGGGGCGACGTTGGTGGCCGCAGCGGCGACGCCGGCGCCGGCGCCCTTCTGCTTGCCGAGCTCGTCGAACGCGCCGACGATTCCGATGACGGTTCCGAGGAGGCCGAGGAACGGAGCGTTGTTCCCGAGCGTCCCGAGGAACGTGAGGCGCTTCTCGAGCTTCAGCTTCTGGAGCGCGCTCGCGCCGAGCATCGCCTCCTCCGCCGCGTCCGGGCCCATGCCAGCCTCGACGATGCCGGCGATGACGACCGCCGCCTCGGCGCTGGGGGATGCCTCGAGACGCTTGCGCGCCCCGTCCAGGTCGCCGGCGCGGAGCAGGCGACCGAGATCGCGCATCAGCCCGGCCACGTCGTCACGGAGCGACCAGTACAGCCAGGCCCGCTCGAGCATGATCGCGAGAGACACGACACTGAGGACCAACATCAAGACGAGGACCCAGGCGGACCCGAGTCCGACCATCGCGCTCTTCACTCTCTCGATCATTCTTCCTCTGCTCGTGTGCCGATCGGCTCGCTGGAGCCGCTCGTGCTGCCATCACGCGATGCGTCGACGATGTCGAATGCATGCGCGAGAACGGTGGTCGCGTAGGCACCTTTGGGTAGCACGAAACTTACCCGCAGGGCGCGCCCTTGTTCCCGATTGTCAATTTCAACAGCGCCCGAAGGCTCAGTACTATTGAGGACTTCTGCAACTGTACAGCCGGTGACGCGCAGCCGCAGGGCGCGCCGCGTGCCTTCTCCCAGCGATCGCGCGCGTTTGAGGTCGATGCCCTCGAGCAGCGGTGCGCTCAGCCGTTCCTCGAGCGCCTTCGGCTCACCTTCGGGCCACCGCATCTTGTCACCGATGATGGGACCGGTAGGGCTGAGCTCTCCGCGCTCGGCGCGCGCGACGTCCGCGTCGACGTCCGTGCAGAGGAAGAGGCCGCCGGTGTCCTCCTTCTTCAGCAGGTCGCCCGCGACCGGCGTTCGCCACGTTCCGTCGGCGACGCGGGCGTCGAGGACGGCGTTGAAGATCGCCGACTGAAGCGCCGAGAAGTGGAAGCGCCGCAGGCGGGGATCGTTCGGCGCGCGCTCCTTGCCGGTCATCCAGGCGCGGGCGCGCTCGGCGTTGTCGCCCTCGCGACCGAAGCGCTGCACGCCGAACGCGTTGGGCACCCCTTCGCGCTCGAACTTCGCGATCTGCTCGAGCACCCGGGCGAGGCCGTCGGCCGGCACGTCGCGGACGACGATGTCGAAGCGATTGCCCTTCAGGTGGCCGGTCTTCAGCTTGTTGCCGTGCCGGCGGGCGTCGAGCACCTTGATGCCCTCGATCTCGAGGGCCTTGGCTCGCTCCTCGATCGCCGGGTCCTTGGGCGGCGTGGGCACGCTCACCCACTGCGTCGTGACCGCCACCTTGTCCTTCATGCCGGCGATGCCGACGTCGCGCATCTCGATGCCGAGCGCCTTCGTGATCGCGCGCACCGCCGCGTCGGTGGTCAGCCCGCGCTTCTCGAACCGCAGGAAGAGGTGCGTGCCCTCGCCGCTCGGCTCGTAGGCGGGGATCTCCTCGACGACGAAGTCCTCGGGAGCACTCTTTATCCGTCCACTAGGGAGCGTCATTGCCCCCCGGGTTACTACATCCCGATCTCGTGAGCCATCACGTCGCGCGGGCTACGGAAGGTCTGCTGCGGCGAATACGCGAGAAAGTTCGAGACCCTGGAGGTGTAGAGGCAGGCGTATTCGTCCACCTGTTTGCCGAAGCTCGATTGCTCGGCGCCCTCCTTGAGGAGCGAGCCCCAGTAAGGGTGGAACCGGAGATCGATGCGGCGCTCCATCGACGTGATCTCGGCGTCGATCTGGCGGAGCTTGCCGCGGATGCGCTCGACGGCGCGCTTGAACCGCATGCGCTCGGCGTCGAGGTCGGTGGTGGGCGTCCCGTTCGCCTTGGCCCCGGTCGCGTGCTCGATGTGCCGTGAGATCTCCTTGATGCGAGCCTGGTAGTAGCGGAGATCGTCCTCGAGGTGCTCGCGCTGGTCGTCGAGGATCTCGATCGCGCTGAAGTCCTCCTTGCACGACTCGTAGGCGGCGATCTCGGTCTCGAGCTCCTGCATGATCATCACGGTCCGCCAGGCGCTGTCCTTCTTGGAGCGCAGGATGTCGCCGTAGATGTGGTCGCCGACGTAGAGCACCTCGTCGCCCGTCGCGCCCAGCATGCGCTCGACGTCGACGAGGTTGCCGCCCTCGTAGATCTTGCCGCGCTCGAGCGGCGCCGACGCCGGCTTCGTCGAATCGCCGTCGCGCTCGAGGAGCGGGCGGCGCTCGGTGAAGAAGATCGGCTTGGTGGCCGCGACGATGACGACGTCGAAGAAGTTCCGCCAGTGCGGGTACTCGCTCATCGCGCCTCCGAGGAGGTACGTCATCATCTTCTCGGTGTACTCGGCGCGCGAGTTCGTGAGCAGGAACAGCTTCTTGCCGGCGCTCCGCAGCTTGTGGAGCGCGGGCGCGAGGTTCGGATCGCGGTGGACGAAGTGCGGGAGGTTCGAGGAGACCTCGTTCAGGATCGTGCCGTCACGGTGCGCCTCGTCGATGCACTCACGGATGTCCGTGAAGAGCTTCGAGTAGTCGATCGCGTAGCCCTTCTTCTCCATCGCATCGACGAGCGCCGCGTACGTGGCGACCTCGCTGAGCGCGTAGAGCGTGTCGATCCAGTGGTAGCGCGGCGTCGCCGGCCGGATCTTCTTCGAGTGATAGAGCGTGCGAAGCTCCTCTTTCGTGAGCTCGCGGAAGCCGTGGTAGCCCTTGTGGACGTGCTTGTAGCGGTCCATCTTGAGGACGTGCCCGAAGCGCTTGTCGATGAGCAGCCCGCGCACCGGGAACTGCGTCGACACCGGCACGGTCTGGATGAAGTCCGGGTACCCGCGCTTGATCAGCTTGGCGATCGTCGCGCGGATCGACAGATCATCCATCGCGGGCTGATCGTAGATCGCCAGCGTGTAATCCATGTCGAAGCCGATCCACGAGATGCCGGACAGCTTCAGGTTCCGGTTGCAGAAGACGCGGGAAGGCCGCGCGATCCCCGGACCCGGCGCGCGTGCCGCGAAGTCGTCGAGGGGGAGGGGAAGCTGCTGCGTGTGCTGCGGGGGCGCTTCGCTGTGCGATGCCGACACTTGATCCGTGATCATTCCACGCCCGCGGGGGCAGTAGCAACCCCCGTCAGAGCGCCGTGACGACGACGCGCGTTCGGTCGGCCGCGCGCTCCGCCGCCTCGACCGAGTGCAGCGCGTCGTGACCGCTCAGCTGGCCGCGGCGTAGCCCCACCGTGGCGAGGAGCAGCCGGGAGGGTCGCAGCCCGAAGTCCTCCGCGTTCATGAAGAGGCGGCCCAGGTGCTCGGCGTACGCGCGAGCGAGGGTCGGGAAGGGGATGCGATCGAACGCCTTCGCGCGCCGCCGGCTCGCCGCGGCGGAGGCCATGAGGGCGGCGGTGAGGCCGTGGTAGAGCGGCCGGAGGCGACGAAGCGCACCGGGGTTCGCGAGCTCCGCCTCGCGCGCGAGGATGCGGCGGAGGAAGTGCACGTTGAGCGGGACGTGGAACGACTCGTCCCGGGTGAGGATCGTGAGCATCTGCCGGATGGCGGGATGCGCCTTCGCGCTGCGGAGCGCGAGCCGGTACGTGGTCGCGCCGATCGTCTCGAACATCAGGTTCGTGAGCACGATCGTCTCGTGCCGCTCGGCGCGTGCATAGAGCTTGTAGAACGTGCTCGTGGTCGGCCCCATGGGCTTCACGGCGCCGCCCAGGTAGGTCAGGAACTCGGTCAGGAGCTCGCGGTGCCAGCCCTCCTCGTCGCCGTAGAGCCGGAGCGTCTCCGCCAGCTCGGGATCCCAGGTGCCGACCTCGTCGGCGATCTCGTGGGCCTGGCGCAGGCCCGACTCCTCGGCGCGGAACGCGGCGTTGAAGAAGGCGATGGCGGACGCCTGCTCCTCCGGGCTGTCCCAGACGATGGGAACCGAGAGATCGAGCGTCTCCTCGCCGATGCGCGCGCGGCGCTGCTGGAGGAGACGGAGCCAGAAGGAGGTGGGGCGGTCGACGACGGCAGCCAAGAGCTATGACTCTTCCTCTAGCATGGTAGAACGCCGCCATGCCTCGCGCACGTCCGAAGCCTCGCCCGTCCCTCACGTTCTACCCGGCCGAAGTGGACGGAAAGCCGGCGGCTTTCGTGGTCGACCTCGAGCAGACGCCGCGGAGAGCCCTCGGGACCCGCATCGTCGTGGCCCTGCTGATGCACAGCCCCGTCGACAACGGGCTCCGCTCGGACGACGAGCTCGACGCGCTCGACGCGGCGCAGGAGATGATCACCGACCGCCTCGAGGAGGCGTACGAGGCGGAGATCGTGGGCTTTTACGACCTCGACGGCGCCAGCATGTTCGCGTTCTACGCGAAGGGGCCGAAGGGCAAGACCGCCGCCGCGCAGGAGGCGGCGGTCATGAAGGTGCTCGGGAAGGTCGGCAGCTACGAGGTCGAGGTCCACGTGGCCGAGGACCCGGACTGGCGCTTCTACATCGACGTGCTGTTCCCCGACGACTACGCGTTGCAGGGGATCTGGAACCGCGCGCTCATCGACGAGCTCGAGGCTCATGGCGACGCGCTCGACGAGCCGCGTGACGTCGACCACCTGGCGACGTTCCCCACGAAGGCCCTGGCCGACGCGGCGGCGAAGCTGCTGAAGGGGGCGCACTTCAGCGTCGACAGCGTCGGCCCGGACGAGGGCGAGAAGGGACGCTGGGCCGTGACGTTCCACCGCTCCGAGACCCTCGACGGCGACAAGCCGAACCGCTTCTCGGCCGAGGTCCTCGACATCGTGCTGCCGCTCCAGGGCGAGTACGACGGCTGGGGCGCGCCCGCGGTCGGCGGCGAGCAGGAAGGCGACGAGGACGAGGAGGAGGTGCCGCCGTCGGGCGAGACGACGCGCAGCCCTGCGAGGTCCAAGGCCGCGAAGAAGAAGGCGGCGCCGAAGAAGAAGAAGGCGGCGAAGGCGGCACCGCCGAAGAAGCCGGCGAAGAAGGCGGCGAAGGCCGCGCCGAAGAAGAAGGCGGCTGCCAAGAAGCCGGGTGCGAAGAAGGCGGCCGCCAAGAAGCCGGCGGCCACGAAGCCGGCCACCAAGAAGAAGCGCTAGCCGCTTTCCGGGGGCGCGGGCGCTCAGCGCTCCAGGTCCGCCTGCAGCTCGGGATGCTCCTCGAGCAGCCGGCGGAGCCGCGGATCGTTGGGCGCGCTGCGCCATGCGCGCTCGAGCGCCGCGACACCCCGCGGGGCGTCGCCCGCCGCGAGATACGCGCGCACGAGCCAGGCCTGGATGACGACGCTGTCGCCCTTGTCGTTGCGCGCGCGCTCGAACGAACGCGCCGCCTGGGCGTACCGACCGCGCTCGTAGTCGTTGACCCCGCGCGCGACGAGGAAGATGGGATCGTCGTCGACGATCGCGCGGCCGCGCGCCGCCAGCTCGTCGGCGAGCGCCTCGTCGTGGTCGCCCACCGCCGCGAGATAGCCGTTCGTGTAGAGCGGCTTGAACTGCGGGAAGCGCGCGATGCCCTCGCGCACGACGGTGAGCGCATCGCCGTAGCGGCGCGCGCGAACGAGCACCGCGGCGAGGTTGCTCTGGACCTCGGCCACCGTCCTCGCGTGCTTCGCGAGGAACCGCAGCAGCGTCTCCGCCTTCGCCAGGCGCCCGGCGCGGAGCTCCTCGACCGCGAGGTTCGAGCCGTACAGCGCGAGCGCCGACGCGTCGTCGATGGCCTCGTAGCGCACGAGGCGCCAGTCATCGACGGGCACCCAGACGTCGACGACGCGGTCGACCGACGCGTCGTTGTAGCCGATGGCGACGTGAGTCATCGCCACCATGCCGTCGCCCCGGTCGGCGAACTCGCGCGCGCTGAGGGCGTGCACGTAGTACGCCTCGACCCCGAGGTAACGGGCGAGCGTCACGAAGAGGACCGCATGCGTCATGCACCCGCCGCGGCGGTCGCGAAACGCGGTGCGTGCGTCGGTGGTCAGCGTCGGATCGTGCACGAAGGGCCTCGCGCCGGCATGAAGCCAGAGCCGGAGGCGCTCGATGCGCTCGTGCTGCGACCCGCCGCGGCCGACCTCTTCGTCCATCGCGCGGCGCATCGGTTCGTCCATCCCCGAGGGATCCTCGAAGGACAGATGCGCGCGCTCGGCATCGACGAGCATCGCCACCGCGTCGGGCATGAGCGGCGTGCGTGCGGGCTGCGCCACGCAACCTGCCGCGGCCAGCGGCGCGAGGCTCACGACGACCGCAGCGACCAGTGAACGAGCGGCTCGCTTCACGTGCCCACCTCCCGCCTGGATCGTACCAGGCGGCAGGCGAACGCAAGGCCCGTTCAGGCGCGGATCACCTGGGGCCGGTCGGGAAGTTCTTGCAGGCCTTGTCGAACGTCGCGAGCGCGTCGCTGAGGCCCATCGTGAGGTCACCGGTGCAGATGGAGGAGAAGACCGCGTTCGTGCCCACATCCCCCATGAACTGCTTGAGACGCTTTGCCTCCGCCGCGCTGCCGAAGGCCGAGTTGCACGAGCTCGGTCCCGCGATGGTGGAGGCAGCCCACCGGCCGCGCTCGCCCTTCACGGTGTCGAAGCCGGTGAGGTAATCGGCCATGGGGCGCGGAAGGTTGCCGTCGCCGCCGGCGCTGCCCTCGTCCTCGTCGGTGATGAGCACGAACGCGAGGAGCGCGTCGTCGCGGACGAACGGGGTGCCGGCGTTCGCGTTGCTGGTCGCGGCGGTCGTGACGCTGAGGAACACGTTCTCGAGCGGCCGCTCGATGTTGTCGCCGTCGGTGCCGAACTGGGCGCGGCAGGAGAAGAACTTCGACACGTCGCCGTCGGCGCGCTCGAGCCACGGGCGAGCCGGACCCGCGCTGCAGCCGCCCGGAGCGTCGGGCGCGCGCTTCGCGTTGTATCGGCCCTTGTTCTCGCCGACATCGCTCGAGAGCACCGCGATGCGGTAATCGAGCGCTGCGCCGCTCTTCGTCTTGTAGTCATTGATGACCTGCACGAACTTTGGAAAGTTCGCAGCGAGGTTCGACTGCTCCTCGGACATCGAGCCGGAGTTGTCGACGGCGAAGATGATATCCATCTTGCGGCACTCGTCGTCCGCTATGGCGGCGTCGGCCGCGCCGCTCGAGCCGCTCGTTCCGAATCCGCTCGAGCTACCGGGCCCGCTGGAGCCCGACGCGCCGCTGCTGGTGCCCCCGCCCGCGTCGTCGCCGAACCCGCTGTCCGGCGTGCTGCTGCTGCACGCTGCGGTGAGCAGCGCGGTCGCCGCGCCGATGCCGAGCACCCCCGAAACAAGCCAACCAATGCTCCGTTCCATGACGGAACGCTAGCATCGCGTACGCTTCACGCCCGTGAAGAACGTCGTCGAGAAGGTGGAGCAGTTGATGGCGCTCGCCACGTCACCGAACGAGAACGAAGCGCGCACCGCAGCGCTGCTTGCCGTGCAGTTGATCAGGAAACATCGCATCGTACTGTCGCTCCCCGCGACGCCGTCGGGGGGCACTGCCCGCGCGCGGACGAAGAGTGATCCAGGTCGGCCTGCCGACCACGCCGCGCCGAAGCGCTCACGCTCGAGCGGTCGCGGCAAACGCGTCCCCGACCCGCCGGAGCGCATCGTCGCGCCGCTCGGGGGTGATTGCGTCGAGTGCGGGACACGCTACCGCGCCGACAATCCCATCTACTGGTTCGCCTCCGGCGGAGGCATGCACGTGAAGTGTTACGAGGAGTGGGCGAAGCGCCGGTGATCGCTAGAAGGCGCCGGTGAGCGCGGCACCCGCCTCTTGCGGGCCGAACGTCGGCGCGACGACGCCCATCACACCAACGCGGGGAAGCGAGAAGCTCGGGAGGAGCGCGTGACGGCGACCGGTCGCGCGTCCGTAATGGAGCAGCGTCGGCACCACGTAGCCCGCGAAGACGCCCGTGCCGGCCCCGAGCACGACGTCGCTCGCCCAGTGATTGTCGGACATGCCACGAAGGACGCCCCCGATGATCGCCGCGCTCATCCCGGCTATGCAGGTCGCGGTGTCGGGAGCGCCGCCGCCGTAGAGCGGGACGTTGAGATGGTGCGCGCAAAGGAGGCCGGCACCCACGAACCCGATCGTGGTGTGACCGCTCAGGAAGCTCGAATTGAGGTTGTCCTGGTCGTCGCATTTCTTGTCGTAGCCGGGGTCGCGCGCACACTCGCGCGCCATCGGGCGGCGCCGGCCGGCACGCTCGGCGCTCATCGCGATCGCGCCGCCGAGCGCGTAGCTCTCCAGGTCGATGGCCACCATCTGCAGCGTGACCTCGGAGCTCCGGTGGACGAGGCCCGCCGTGATCAGCGTGTCGAGGAGCGGGTACGCCGCGAGCGCGTAATAGATGAAGTCGGACGTGGTGCCCGCCGCGATGCGCGCGTCGCGTGTGGGGAGCACGAGCAGATCACGGAGCGGCTTGTCGAGCAGGAGCGCGCCATCCCAGTTGTTCTTGGGCGGTGGATAGAGGAAGACGGCCATGGCCGCGCTGAGCCCCATGCCTCCGGTGAACGCGATCTCGGCGGGCTCGAACTTCGGCCAGAGCCAGGCCACGGGCGAGCCCTGCTTCGTCGGCGTCGGCGTGTCCGCTCGCGCTGGCGCGGCGGTGAGCACCAGCGTGGCGGCGAGCAGGAGCCCGAGCGAGGAGGAGAGCGCGCGCTGCATCCTCGGCCCATCCTACGGCGTGGTAGAAAAGGCAACGTGAAGCTCATCGTCCTTCGCGCCGGCGACGCCGCCGCCGCCGTTGCGAAACGCCGCGGTGAGTACCTCTCGTGGATCCAGCGCGAGGTCGGTGAGCTCTGGACGGGGACGTGGCAGGAGCACGACGTTCGTGACGACCGGCCGCTGCCCGGCGCCGGGGACGCCGACGCCTTCATCATGACCGGCTCGTCGAGCAGCGTCACCGAGCGGGCCCCGTGGATGCTCCGCGCCGAGGAGCTGCTCCGCGAGATCGTCGCCGCGGACACGCCCTTCTTCGGCATCTGCTTCGGTCACCAGATGCTCGGGCAGGCGCTCGGCGGCGAGGTGGCGAAGAACCCGAACGGACGCGAGATCGGCACCATCGAGGTGCGGCTCGTGCCGCATGCGCCGCGCGACGCGATGTTCGACGGGCTCGGCGAGCGGTTCCATGCAAACCACACGCACATGGATTCCGTGGTGGAGCTCCCGCGCGGCGCGGTTCGGCTCGCGGAGACGGAGCTCGAGACGAACGCCGCCTTCGCGATGAGCGACGTCGTCAAGGCGGTGCAGTTCCATCCGGAGATCGATGGCGATGCGATGCGCGGCTACATCGAGGGCCGCGCGCATCTCATCGATGCCGAGGGCGGCGATGCCGCGAAGATCCTTGCCGCGGCGGTCGACGCGCCAGCCGGAGCCTCGACGCTGCGCAACTGGGTGCGGCTCGTCAGCCGCCGGGCAGGGGAGCGTCCGCGGTCCGAAGGTAGCCCGTCGACAGGAACCTGAAGATCTCGGTGACGATGCGCTCCTCGGGGTAGTCGAGGCCGTGCATCACGACCTGGTACATGATCTCCTTCACTGCCCCGAGGGTCATGATGGCGAACATGCGGGCGTCGCCCGGGGCGACGATCCCGCGGTTCTGCCCGTCGACGAGCGAGTCCTCGAGCAGCTTGCCGGTCTGCTCGTAGAAGACGACGAGCTTGCGGTCGAAGGCGGGGTCGAGGCCGACCGCGTCGGAGAGGAGGATCTTCGTGGTGCCCGGGTCGTCGAGCAGGGTGTGCACGATCCGCTGGATGTTCTCCTCGATCTGGCTGCCCACCGTGCGAGTCGCATGCTCGGTGTCGACGCGCATGACCGCCGCGCCGAGGCGCCCGAAGGTGCCGTCGACGATCTCCTCGAAGATGGCGCGCTTGTCCTCGAAGTAGAGGTAGAAGGTGCCGCGCGCGACCCCGGCCGCCGCGACGATGTCGTCGATCTTGGCCGCGTGATAGCCACGCTTGGCGAACACGTCGCGGGCGTGGGCGAGGATCTGCTGGCGGCGCTCGGTCTTGTCCAACGCGGGCTCCCGGGGAGTCTAGTACACGAGAACCGCGGCGGTCGCTCGGGGTCCGTACCCCAGTACCGAAGGACAGGAGAGCCGGGAAGCGATATCGTGGGGGTCCGTTGGCGGCGCGGTCTTCGCGCCCACGTTTTCAGCATGGAGCGGTTTTGGGGTCGGAAGGCAGTGGAGCGGGCAGCGAGCGGCCGTCGCGGATCCCTCGACCCGAGGGAAAGCGCGAGGGCTATCGTGCCCCGCTGCCGACGATGCTCGGCGTCGCGCCGGCCGCGAACGCGCCTCCCGGCCCCGCGATGGCGGAGCACGCCGACACGGCGGTGAACCTGCCGCCGGACGTCGACCAGGCGCTCGCCGCGCGCGATTTCTCGCGGACGATCGCCGGCGACGCGCCTCCGATGACCATGCGGATGAGCGCGCCGCCGGTCGCGACGAGCCCCGATCGCAAGCCGCTCGAGCGAAAGCCTCTCGTGACCACCGTCGCGCTCGGTCCGATGGGGCGCATCCCGCTTCCTTCGGCGGCGCGGGCGGCGACGAATCCGGGCGTGGGGCCTTCGCCGTCCGCGTCGAGCGCACCGCTGCCGGACCCTCGCGTCGGGGTCGTCGTGGTGAAGGCGACGCGCCAGTCCGCGCCGCCGCGCCCGAGCCAGGCGCCCGCGCCGCCGG
>JAQBQL010000262.1 GCA_028287035.1 Labilithrix sp.
GGAAGGCGCCGACGACGCGGCGGGCGCGGCCGATCCGCCCACCGCCGGCGGCGCCGCGACGACGCCGCCGCGCGAGATCTCGACCTTCTCGATGAGGACGTCCTTCTCGGGACGATCCGAGGCGTCGGTCGGCATGTTGGCGATCGCGTGCACGGTCGACACCGGCGAGCACTCGCCGAAGATCGTGTACGAGCGATCGAGGTGCGGGGCCGCGGCGTCGGTGATGAAGAACTGCATGCCGTTCGTGTCGGGGCCGCGGTTCGCCATGCAGAGGAGCCCCGGCCGATCGTGCTTGCCGCCCGGCCACAGCTCGTCCTTGAACACGTACCCCGGCTCGCCACGACCGGTCCCGAGCGGGTCGCCGCCCTGGATCATGAAGCCCTTGATCACGCGGTGGAACGAGGTGTTGTCGTAGGCGGGCCGCATGGCCCAGCGGCTCTTGTCCTTGAAGGGACGCGTGCCGCGCGCCAGGCCGACGAAGTTCGCGACGGCCACGGGCGCCTTGTCGTCGAAGAGGCGGCACTTCATCTCGCCCTTGCTCGTCTTGATGGTCGCCAGGAACGGCCCCTTGTCGGGGAGGCCGACCGCCGCCTGCGCGAGCGTGAACTTGCCATTGAGCGGATCGGGGCCCGGGTCGGCGTCCATCGCGCCGGTCAGCAGGTTGTCCTCGGGCGGCGCGCGATCGTCACCCTGCGAGACCGGCGGGCGCGGCTGCGCGGTCCGCGCCGGGACCTCCTGCGCCTCTTCCTGCGGGATCTTCGCGGTGGTGCTGCCTGGAACGCCGCCGACCCGGATGCCCGGGTCGATGGGCTTCGGGCCCTCGGTCGGGCCGGTGCCGCACGCGACGGCGAGCGTCCCGACGAACGAGACGAGGGCGACGATGGTGGAGGCGTTCGAGACAGAGGCGCGGCGGACCGACATCGGCGCGCATCCTAGGCGGAAACGCCCGCCACACCTAGCGCGCTGGACGCGTGCGGCCGAGGCTCTTTCCGTCGCCGTCGGCATCGATCCACACCGCGCCGCTCATCGCCCAGGGCCGGAGCTCGTCGTCGTCGCCGGAGAACATCGGCCGCATCGGACGGTCCCCGGCGACGGTGACGATGAACGCGTCGTCGCTCGGCGCGCGCACGGTGAACGTCGCGCGAGCCTCGTACGCCCCCGCGGCGTTCCTCTGCGGCATCAGCGTGACCGTGGAGGCTCCCACGATCTGGCCCGGCCCCGCGAGCCTGAGCTCGGCGCGCGAGACCTGCGCGAACGACGCGGTGACGACGTGCACCTTCACCTCGACGAGACCGCCCTTCGCGGCCGCGACGCCGCCGATGCCGGCGCCGTTCGCGCGCACCTCGAGGAAGGGGCCGTTCGTGAGGACCACGTCGCGCCGTTCCCGCACCGAACGAACCAGATCATCGGTGCGCCCTGCGTCCCACGCGTCGAGCCCGTCGTCCTTCGTCACGCGGACGAACGTGCGCGGCAGGCCGGGCTCCTGACCGACGATCCCATGGGTGTCGGTGTCCGCGACCGGCGTGACGGGGTGGCCCGTGCGCAGCAGCGCGAGGAAGTCGACGAGCACCTTGTCGCGCATCGCGACGTCCTTGCCGTTCCACACCTCGACCGCGTCGAAGCCCGGATCGTAGCCGGCGCCCGTGCCGAGCCCGGTCTGCGCGTCGAAGGCGAGCAGGTCGAAGTAGCCGTTCGGTGCCGCGCGCGGATGGTTGATCTGGATGACCCGCGCCGGCCCCGGCCTCCGCCTCACCTCGTCGAGCACGTCGCTCGCCAGCCGATCGCGAACCGCGGGCGCGCCGCCACGTGCGACGCCCGGCGCCGGGACCAGCGGGAACACGTTCGCGTGTCCCCATGGCTTCACGCTCGCGTCGGTGGTCAGCTCGTCGCCGGCGATGGCGACCACGAAGCGGGCGAGCCCGAGCTCGCGCGCGAGCGGCTCGAGATCCACCACCCGGTTGTGCTCGCTGGCGACCGCAACCTCCACGCCCTCGGCCGCGTTGGCGCGGAGCCGGTCGCGCGTCGACACGGGCGCGTCACCGCTCAGGATGCTGTGCTGGTGGAAGTCGGTCGACACGTAGCCGCTCGTGTCCACGACGCGCTTCAGTGTGGTCACCAGCGTCTTGCGGGCGCCCGGCGCCAGCACCGCGACGACGGCCTCGAGGCCGTATTCCGGCCCGCGCGTGAACGTGAGCCGGTACGTGCCCGGCGCGATGGGCACGACCACGTGCTCGCCGATGATCTGGTTCGTCGCGGGGCCGCTCACGTAGGTCGGGCCGAGATCCGGGTCCGGCGTCCCGTCGGTGCCGACGATCGTGACCTTGCACGGCAGCGGCTCCTTCGCCTCGTCGACGCACGACGCGTCGAGCTCGGCAGCGTCGCTGACAACGAGCGTCGCCTTCTCCTGGGCCCCGCCCTTCGCGACGTTCACCGTGACCTTCGCGCCACTCGCGGCCCGGCGGCCGACGCTCGGCGCGAACGCGAGCTCCCAGGTCCCGGGCGGGAGCTCGCCCCCGAAGGTCGCGTCGTCGTGGTCCGCGACGAGCGTCATCACCGGGGCCCCGCCGGGTACGCTCACCGTGGCGCGCGCGCCCTGCGGCACCTTCACGGGGCGGCCCGCCGCGTCGACCAGCGAGATCTCCACGGCGCCCACCTCCTCGCCCGAGCTCTTCGTGAGCTCGCTCACGAGGCTCGCGACGTCCGCCCGCTCGCCCACCACGAGCACGCGCACGTAGGTCAGCGATGCGCCGGGCGCGATCTTCACGTCCTTCTGCTGCTCGGTGTCGGACCAGCTGCTGCCGCTGAGCGCCGCGATGCTGCCTTCCGCCGACGTGATGGCGTAGCTCGCGAACCGCCCGACGCCGCCGAGGAACGGGCCCTCGGAGCGTCCCTTGAAACCGACCGGCTTGCCGCTCGCGACCTTCTCGGCGCCTCCCCACTGGACGGCATCCCCTACCCACTTCAGGGAGACCTCGCGGTCACCGTGGTTCGTGAGGATCGTCGTCAGCAGCAGGGCGCGATCGCCGCTCGCCAGCTGGTAGCGCGTCTCCACCGCGAGCTTCGCGTCGTAGAGCTCGTGGCCCTTGGCGACGAGGATGGCGGCGCCGCTTCCGTCCTCGCGCGCGTCGAGCGACGAGTAGACCGCTTGCCGCGGGAACGGGCCGAGGTTCGTGAAGATCTGGCCGAGCTCGTCCTTCCGCAGGTGCGCGTCGGCAGCATCGAGGAGGTTGCCGCCGGACTCCGCGAACCCGCTGCCCGGTCCGAGCGCCTCGACCACGAACACCACCTCGTCGTTGCCGAGGAGCCAGTCGCCCTGCTTGCCCGTCGCGTTCGGGCCACCAAGCGCCTCGCCTTCCTTCAGCGGCCGCACGTACGCCCGCCCGGCCGCAGCGCCGCCCCGCGCGTGCCCGCCGCGCGCGCCGGGAAGGAGACGCATGCGGCCGGCCGCGTTGGGCGAGACCGCGATCTGCGGAGTGCCGTCGCCGGGGGTCGGGCACGCCGCGAGGAGGACGGTCAGCGCCGCGAGCCAGGGGAGCGCGGGGCGGGCCTTCATGGTCGTCACGGACCCGCGGGGCGCGCGATCCTTGGGCGGGCGCGCCACCGCTCAGGGCCGCAGCGAGGCGAGGAAGCGGGCGAGCGCCTGTGCCTTCAGGAGCAGCGTCGCGAGCTCGATCTGCTCGTCCTTCGTGTGGAAGCCGATGCCGCGCGGGCCGAGCCCGTCGATCGACGGGATGCCGAGCGCGTGCGAGGTGCTCGCGTCCGAGCCGCCGCCGATGAGCGGCGCCTCCCCGTCGCCGAGCCCCGACGCTCGCGCCGCCGCGCCGTAGTCGGCCATGAGCCGCGCGCTCGCGTCGGTGCGCTCGAGCGGGAGCCGCGCGATGCCGCCCTTGATGTCGATGCGTGTACCCGGCACCGCGGCGGCGCACTCGGCAGCGGCGGCCTGGAGCTGGGCGACGAGCGCCTCACCGTCGGCGCGGGTCTCGAACCGGAAGTCGATGAGCGCCTCGGCCTGGTCGGGCACGGTGTTCTTGCTGGTGCCGCCGGTGAGCTTGCCGACGTTGACGGTGATCCCGCGCGCGTAATCGGTGAAGCCCTGGATGCGGTCGACGAGCTTCGCGAGCGCCCACACGGCATTGGCGCCTTCCTTGTGCGCGTTGCCCGCGTGCGCGGCCTTGCCGTACGCGACCGCGTTGACCGAGCCCGTGCCCTTGCGGCGCGTGATGAGCATGTCGCCCTTACGGCCGGCCTCGAAGACGAGCGCGCCGCGGGCGCCGCCGATCGCGTCCTCGATCACCTTCTTGCCCTCGGGTGACCCGACCTCCTCGTCGGCGACGATGACGAGCTTCACGGGCGGCAGCTCGGGCAGGACGCCGGCCTCGGCGAGCGCCTTCAGCGCCCAGGCGACGACCACGAGCCCGCCCTTCATGTCGAGGACGCCAGGACCACGCGCGAGGTCGCCGTCGCGGCGGTACCCCTCGAAGAGCCCGGGAGGGAACACCGTGTCGAGGTGACCGACGAGCGCGATCGGCGCGCCGCCCTTCCCTTCCGACTCGATGACGAGGTGGTCGGCGTAGGTCGTGCTCGGCACGCGGCGGCTACGGAGACCGCCCACCGCATAGAGCTCCTCGAGCAGGCCCGCGACCGTCCGGCCGCCCTCGGCGTTCTCGGTGAACGAGTTCACCTCCACGAGCTCGGCGAGCGCGGTCTCCATCGCCTTGCCCTGCTCGCTCAGCCAGCGTGCCGCATCGTCCCCGGCGTTCGCGGTCGTCATGCGCGGAGCTTAGATCGGAGGCGCTTTCGGGCGTGCGTTCTGTAAAAACAGAATGTATAGTATGTGAAGGAACGGAGGCACCATGACCGCGATCCCCCATGAAATGAGCAGTCGCGGCGCCGCGCCCGGCGCGGGTCTGGTCGCCGACGCCCGCAAGGGGCACCTCACCGAGGAGCGGCGCGAGCGGGTTCGCGCCCGGGTCCTCCGCGAGATCCCGTGGTGGTACTCGCCGTGGGGTCACCTCGCCGCGACGACGGGGATCGGCCTCACGGTCCTCGTCGTCAGCGTCGTCCAGCTCGCGAAGCTCGGCGCGCGCCCTTCCGACTGGCTCGTCGTCCCGGCGGAGCTCCTCCTGTCGAACTTCTTCGAGTGGCTCGTCCACAAGGACGTGCTGCACAAGCGGCGCTGGCCGTTCGAGGTCATCTACGACAAGCACACGCCGATGCACCACATCATGTACGTCGAGGAGGACATGGCGCTGCGCTCCACGAAGGAGTTCCGCCTCGTCCTCATCCCGGCGGCCGGGGTGCTGGGCATCGTGCTCGCGGCGACGCCGCTCGCCATCGCGATCTCGCGCCTGTGGTCGTCCAGCGCCGGGTGGCTCTTCCTCGTGACCGCGAGCCTCTACATGGTCACCTACGAGGTGCTCCACCTCTGCTACCACGCGCCGAGCGCGAGCTTCATCGGGCGCCTCGGGTTCATCCGGGTGATGCGCGCTCACCACGCGCACCACCACGATCCCCGGCTGATGCAGCGGTGGAACTTCAACGTGACGGTCCCGCTCTTCGACTGGGTGCTGCGGACCGTGGCGCCCCCGCGCGGCGGTACGACGCGCCGCGACTAACGCGTGCGTGCGTGCGGGCGCGCGCGCGGCCTCCTCACGGGCGCGCGGACATCGGCTATGGTGCGCCCATGGCGAAGCGCTTCAAGGCCGCGGTCATCGGCGGCAGCGGGTATGGCGGTGGTGAGCTCGTTCGGCGGCTGCTCCTTCATCCGGACGTCGAGCTCGTCCGCGTGGCCTCGGTGGACTTCATCGGCGAGCCCCTGTCGGCGGCTCACCCGAACCTCGAGGGCATGACCGATCTCGTGTTCGAGGGGATCTCCCCGGCCGAGGCGGCGGCAGGCATGGACATCGTCCTGCTCGGGCTGCCCCACAAGGTCAGCGCGACGAAGATGCCGGAGCTGATGGCCACCGGCGCGCGCGTCGTCGACCTGTCCGGCGACTTCCGCCTGCGCGACGCGGCGAGCTACCAGAAGTACTACCACGCGGCCCATCCCTGCCCCGAGCGCCTCACCGACGGCACGTTCGTGTACGGCTTGCCCGAGCTGAATCGCGAGGCGATCAAGAAGGCGAAGTACGTCGCGTCGCCGGGCTGCTTCGCGACCACCATCGAGCTCGCGCTCATGCCGCTGGCGCGCGCCGGCCTCCTCACCGGCGCCGTCGAGGTGGTGGGGATCACGGGATCGTCGGGCAGCGGCGTCGTCCCGTCGGCAGGCACGCACCACCCGGTCCGCGCGGTGAACCTCCGCACGTACAAGCCGCTCGATCACCAGCACATCCCCGAGATCGTCCAGACCCTGCAGGACGCGGGCGCCAAGGACCTCACGATCCGCTTCGTGCCGGTCAGCGCGCCGCTCTCGCGGGGCATCTTCGCCACGTGCTTCGCCCACGTCGCGGAGAGCGCGAGCGCCGAGAAGATCCGTGCCCTCTACACGGATGCCTACGCGAAGGAGCCGTTCGTGCGCGTCCCCGGCAAGCGCCTGCCCGAGGTGGCGGCGGTGAGCGGCACGAACTTCGCCGAGATCGGCCTGCAGGTCGGCAGCGACGGCGCGGAGCCGGGCAAGCGCGTCGTGGCGTGCTTCGCGGCCGCCGACAACCTGATCAAGGGCGGCGCCGGCCAGGCCATCCAGTCCATGAACATCATGCTCGGCGTCGACGAGCGCGCCAGCCTCCAGGATCCCGGAGGGTGGCCGTGAGCGACGCGTCCCGCGTCGTCGTCATCAAGCTCGGGGGCGAGGTCGTCCAGGGAGCGTTCATGCCCGTCATCGCCGCCGACGTCGCGGAGATGCGCGCGAGCGGCACGCCCGTCGTCATCGTGCACGGCGGCGGCCCGCAGGCGACGGAGCTGCAGAAGAAGCTCGGACAGACGCCCAAGATCGTGGGCGGCCGGCGCGTCACCGACGCGGACACCCTCGAGGTCATGAAGATGATCGTCGCAGGCAAGATGAACGTGGACGCCTGCTCGGCGCTCGTCGCGGCCGGGGCGAGGCCGGTCGGGCTCCACGGCGCGAGCGGCGGCGCGGTCCTGGCGACGCGGCGGCCGCCGGTAGTGGTGACCGGCGGCGGCGACGAGCCGGTCGACTTCGGCTTCGTCGGGGACGTGGTCGGCGTGAACCACGAGCTCATCGCGCTCCTCACGAACGCGGGCTACGTCCCGGTGCTCGCCTGCCTCGGCGCCGATACGAAGGGCGGCGTCTACAACATCAATGCCGACGCGGTCGCCAACCAGGTGGCGATCCGGCTCGACGCGGGCGCCCTCGTGCTCGTCACCGACGTGCCCGGCGTCATGCGCGACATCAAGGATCCGGCCTCGCGGATCGGCCGCATGACCATGGCGGAGGGCGAGCAGGCCATCGAGGACGGCGTCGTCACGAAGGGCATGATCCCGAAGCTCGAGGAGTCCTTCGCGGCCATCCGGCAGGGCGTCCACGCGGTCCACATCGTGGGCCACCTCCGGAAGGGCGACCTCACGCGCGCCGTCCGCGAGCCCGGGGCGGTCGGCACGGTCCTCGTCGCCTGAGCGGTGACAGCGCCTCCCGCAGGAGGCGCGCTCACCTCGTGACTTCGTCGCGGACTGCCTGGGCGTGGTCGAGGGAGGCCTTGACCACGGTCGCGTAGGCGCTCGCCTTTCTGAACGGCTCGTCGAAGCACTTCACGAGCTGCTGCTGCGAGGCGGCCATCGTCGCCTTGCCGCCGGAGCGCGCCATCTCGGCGAAGCCGGTGCGCGCGCCCTCGATGACGGCCTGGGCGTTGAGCACGCGCTTGCCGCCCTTGTCGCCGACCTCGAACAGCACCTTCAGGAGCGCCGGGAACGACTTGTCGACCGCCGCCTTGAGCGCCTCGGCGCCCTCGCGCCCGTTGCCCGTGACGAGGAGACCGACCTGCGGGATCGAGCACTCCGTCTGGTTGATGACCGCGAGCTCGCAGCGCGCGCGGCAATCGGTGCTGACGTCGGGCGACTTCGTCTCGCCCGCGCACTTCACCTCGGCGAGCTCGACGCTGCAGCTGCCCGCGCAGGTGCCCTCGCAGATGCCGGGGGCCTTGGCCTTGCAGCTGCCCGTGCAGGAGCCCTTGCACTCGCCGGCGAGCGCGCCGCCCGTGCACGTGCCGACGCAGACCCCCGCGCAGACGCCGGTGCCGGAGGCGGGGCGACCGTCGCACGTGCCCTTGCACCGTCCGCCGCACGTGCCCTTGATCGGTCCGTCGCACGAGCCGCTGCACGTGCCCTCGCAGTGGCCTGGGTTCTTCAGCTCGCAGAGCCCGTCGCACGCGCCGTCGCAGCGGCCGGCCTTGAGCTCGCACTCGGCCTTGATGCGGGCGGCCGGCACCGACGAATCGCAGATGCTCGCGCACTTCGTCATGAGGCTCGCGTCCACCTGGCACACCGGGGTGCGCACCACGAGCGAGGTGCTGGCCGTCGTGCCCTTGCGCGAGGTGAGACGGGCGCGCGCATCGTGAACCGCCTTCACCGCTGCGGTGCACGCCTCCGATCCGCTCCGCCAGTCACCGTTGGCACCGAGATCGTGCGCGATCTGGGCGCACGCGATGCCGAGCTCCGCGTCGAGCTTGTCGGAGAGCGTCGACATCTCGGTGGTGGCGAGCGCGGCGGCCTTCAGCTTGTCCGCCGCGTCCCGGGAGAGCCCGAACTCGGTGGCGAAGTCGAACGAGGCGACCTCGTCGGCCTTCTCCAGATCGGGACACCGGCTGGACACCGGCGCGCCGGAGCCTTCCGTCGCCGCGGCCGGCTTCCGTCCTCCGCAGGCGCCGGTGGTCACCGCGAAGGCAGCGGCGAGCGCGACCAGCGCGACCGAACGCGCGGACGCGTGCGTGTGCGACGGGAGAGGACGCGGGGTGGTGGAGAAAGCCTGGTGAGGCACGCCGTCCACGTTAGTGCAACCGACGCAGAAGAGGCCAGATCCCTTGCGGGACCTGGCCTCTGCCGGGTCAGTTGGTGAAGAGCGTGTGGCTCAGAGCGAGGACGAGAGGACCGGGCCGGCCTTGCCGCCCGCGCCGCCGCCCGCCGAGCCGCTGGCGCTCGCCGAGACGCTCGCCGAGACGCTCACGTTGGCCTTGATGCTCGCCGCCGCGTTGATCGCGCCCTTGAACGTGTCGGTGAGGCACGCCGCGAGCTGCGCGCCCGTGGTGGCCGCGCTGACGCCGCCCTTGCCGCTGACGCTGGTGATCGTCGAGAGGCCGCCCTCCGCGACGACCTGCGCCTCGCCCGCGACCTTGGGGGCGCGCTCGGCCATGCCGATCGAGACCTTGAGGACGAGCGGGAGGTTCTTCTCGAGCGTCGCCTTCAGCGTCTCGAAGGCCTTCGCGTCGGCGGTGCCGGTCGCGGTGAAGCCGACCTGGGCCGGCGTGCACTCGGCCTTCGCCGAGATGCTCGCGTCGCAGTGGGCCTTGCAGTCGGCGCTCACCTTGGGCGGCGTGACCTCACCCGTGCACTTCGGCTCCTTGAACTCGGCGGTGCACTTGCCGGAGCAGGTGCCCTCGCACTTGGCAGAGGCCTTGAGCTTGCACTCGCCTCCGCACTTGCCCTTGCACTCGCCCTGGATCTTGCCGCCGTCGCACTTGCCTTCGCACTTGCCGGCGCACGCGCCCTTCGAGTCCTTGCCGTCACACTTGCCGTTGCAGGTGCCGGAGCAGCTGCCGGTGACCTGCGCGTCGCAGGTGCCGGAGCACGTGCCGTCGCACTTCGCGCCCGCCTGCACGTCGCACGAGCCTTCGCACTGCGCGTCGCACTTGCCCGAGAGCTTGCCCGGCTCGCACTCGACCTTGGCCTTGCCGCCCTCGATCGTCGCGTCGCACTTGCCCGCGCAGTCGGCGTACGCGTTGAGGTCGGCCGAGCACTTCGGCGGCTTGACCACGAGGTTCATCTTCGCGCTCGCGCCGATCTTGCCCTTGTACTCGGCGATGCCCTTGAGCGCCGCGTCGCACGCCGACTTGCCGTCCTTGAAGTCGCCGCCCTGGCCGAGGTCCTTCGCGATGGGGCCGCAGCCCGCGCGGAGGTCGGCGTCGATCTGATCGGAAAAGCCCTTGATGTCGACGGCCGCGGCCGTGGACGCCTTCAGCTTCGCGCCGGTCGGCGCGTCGAGCTTGAACTCACCGGCGAAGTCGAACGCGATGATCGCCTCCGGCTTCGTGAGGTCGGGGCACTTCGCAGGGCCGCCGGGGACGCCGCCCGGAACCGAGCCCATGGCCTTGTTGGCGGCGCCGCAACCGGACGCGAGCACCGGCACGAGCAGACCCATCGCGAACATCCCACCCAGAAGCTTCTTGCCCATCATGATCGTCGTCCTCCCGCTTCGCGCCACGGGGCGCCCAGCGTGCCCTGGAGTACCACGACTCGAAGCGCCCGTGTTATGGGATGGGCACCGTGACCGGGCCGCTCCTCGCCGCAACGCGCGTCACGGTTTGTGATCCCGGTGTGGGCAACATCCGGAGCGTCGTGCGGTCGATCGAGGCGGCAGCGGCGCGCGCGGCCTCGCACGGGCGACCGACGACGGTGCGCGTCACGCGTGATGCAGCCGCCGTTCGCGATGCGGAGCACCTCGTCGTGCCCGGCCAGGGCGCCTTCGGCACGTTCGTGCGAGCGCTCGGCCCCGGCCTCCACGATGCGCTCCGCGCCCACCTCGACGCGGGGCGGCCCTACCTCGGCATCTGCCTGGGCATGCAGCTGCTCTTCGAGTCGAGCGAGGAAGCGCCCGGCGGCGAGCGCGGCCTCGGCTACTTCGCTGGGGACGTGCGCCGGCTGACGCCGGGGGTCGATCCGGTGACCACCCGGCCCTTCGCGGTCCCCCACGTCGGCTGGAACAGCGTCGACCCCGTCGACGACGCGGCGGCGACGGGTCCCTATTTCTACTTCCTGCACAGCTTCGCCGCGGCCCCGGCCGATGCGTCGATCATCGCCGGCACCACCACGTACGGAGCGCAGCGCTTCGCGAGCATGGTGGCGCGCGGCCCGGTCCTCGGCGTCCAGTTCCATCCCGAGAAGAGCCAGCGCGAAGGGCTCGCCCTCCTCGAGCGCTTCCTCGAGGTCGCCTGATGCGCATCCTTCCCGCGATCGATCTGCTCGGCGGAAAGGCGGTTCGCCTCCACCAGGGCCGCTACGAGGACGTCACCGTCTACGACGAGGACCCGCCGGCCCGAGCGCGCGCCTTCCGCGCCCACGTGGACTTCATGCACGTCGTCGATCTCGAGGGCGCCAAGGCGGGCGCGCCCGTGCAGCGCAGCGCGGTCGAGGCGATCCTTCGGGCGTTCGCGGGCGGCGCGGTGCAGGTGGGCGGCGGGGTTCGTTCACGCGAGGCGCTCGAGGCTTACCTCGCCCTCGGGGCGCGGCGCGTCGTGCTGGGGACCGCCGCGGTGAAGGATCCGGCGCTCGTGCGTGCGCTCGCGACCGCCCACCCCGGCGTCGTGGTGCTCGCGGTCGACGCCAAGGGCGGGCTCGTCGCGACCGACGGCTGGACGCACGTGTCGACCGTCACCGCGCTCGACCTCGTGACGTCCCTCGCCGACGTGCCGATCGGCGCGGTCCTCTACACGGACGTGGCGCGCGACGGAACCGGGGCGGGCCCGAACGTCGAGGCGACGGCGGCACTCGCCGCGGGCTCGCCGTTCCCGGTCATCGCGAGCGGCGGCGTCGGGAGGCTCGAGCACATCCGCGCGCTCGCACGCATCGCGAACGTCGAGAGCGTGGTCGTCGGCCGCGCGCTCTACGACGGCGCGTTCTCGCTGGCCGAGGCGGTCCTCGCCGGCCGGGGATGACGGCCTTCGTCCCTCGCGGCTATTCTCGCTGGTGAATGGCGACCCACGAACGGTTCACGATCGACTGCGACGTTCTTCCCGAGGTGACCGCGTGCTACCTGCGCATCGCCGGTGACGAGGTCGCGTTCATCGAGGCGCACACCGCGCACGCGCTGCCCCGCTTGCTCGCGGCGCTCGAGGCCCACGGCAAGCGCCCCGAGGACGTGAAGTACCTCGTCGTCACGCACGCGCACCTCGATCATGCCGCCGGGGCCAGCGCGGTGCTCGGCGCGTGCAAGAACGCGCGGCTCATCGCTCACCCGCGCGCCGCGAAGAACCTCATCGAGCCGTCGAAGCTCATCGCGGGCGCGACCCACGTGTACGGCAAGGATCGCTTCGACACGCTCTACGGGCGCATCGATCCCATCCCCGCGGAGCGCGTCGTCGCCCTGCCCGACGGCGGCACGTTCGAGCTCGGCGGCGCCACGTTCACCGCGCTCCACACCGCCGGCCACGCCTGGCACCACTTCGCGGTCGACGATCCCGCGCTCTCCACCGTGTACACGGGCGACACCTTCGGGCTCGTCTACCCGGCGCTCCAGGCGGGCGGCCGCTTCGCGCTCCTCACGACGAGCCCCACGGGCTTCCACGCCGCCGAGGCGCACAAGAGCATCGACCGGATCGTGGCGCTCCGACGGGAGGCGGCCTGCCTCACGCACTACGGCGAGGTCCGGGACCTCGAGGAGATCGCCCGTCAGCTGCGGAGCTGGGTCGACCTGTCGGAGACGTGGGTGAACGAGGCCGCCGCGTCGGGCGAGCCGGACGCGGCGCTCGAGGCGCGCATCGACACGCAGATCCGCGCCGCCATCGCCGAGAAGGCGCCCGCCTCGAACCTTCGCCTCGACGACGCCGCGTGGAAGGCGATGGCCATGGACATCGAGCTCAACGCGCAGGGCCTCGCCTACGCCGCGCAGGAGAAGCGGAAGACGACGGCCGCGTGATCCGCGGCCCCGCCGGTCAGACGCCGACCGGGTGCCAGATCGTCTTCGTCTCGAGGAAGCGCTCGATCCAGCCGAGGCCCTGGCCCTTCTGCTCGTCGCGCCACGCCTCGGGATCCATCGGCACGTGGGTCTTCACGCGCTTGACGCTGTCGGCGCCGTCGCCCTCGACGGCCGCCCGCAGGTCGGCGTCGACGATCCACGCGTCGATGCCGATGATCTCGCGATGCTTCGCGAGGTGCGGCGACAGCTCCTTCGCCTGGCCAGTGAGGATGTTGAGCACCCCCGCCGGGAGATCGCTCGTGGCGAGGCACTCGCTCCACACGATGGCGGTGCGCGGGTCCTTCTCGCTGGCGAGCGCCACGACGGTGTTGCCACCGCAGATCACCGGGATGGTCGTCGAGACGAGGCCGAGCAGCGCCGGGCGATCGGGAGCGACCACGCCGATCGTGCCCATCGGCTCGGGGACGCTGAAGTCGAAGTGCGGACCGGCCACCGGGTTGCTCGACGCGAGCAGCGCGTAGAACTTGTCTGCGAACCCGGCGTAGTAGACGACGCGGTCGACCGAGACGTCGATCTCCGCGCTCGCCTCGGCCTCGCTCAGGCCGCCGCGCACGAGCGACCTCGTGAGCTCGGGACGGCGTGACTCCATCACCTCGCCGAGGCGGTAGAGGATCTGGCCGCGGTTGTACGCGCTGCGCTTCTCCCAGCCCGCCCACGCGTTCTTCGCGTGCAGCACCGCGTCGCGGACGTCCTTGCGCGAGCCGCGCGGGACGTTGACGGTCTCGGGGTCGGCATCGACCTGCCCGCCTTCGTTCTTCACCTGGAAGTAGCGGCCCGACTCGGAGCGCACGAACGCTCCGTTGACGAACATCTTGTAGGCCTTGTTGACGCGCACACGCGTCGCGATCTTCGCCTCGTCGTAGGGCTTCATGATCGGGGCGTCACCGCTGCGCGTCGGAGGGACCGACTCGGCCCGTTCCTGCGTGCGCTCCTCGGAGCGGTCGGCGACATCGATCGACGGGCGCGTCTTCTTCGGTTCCATCACTCCACCTCGACGTAGGCCGAAAGTCCCTGGCGACCGCCCTCGCGTCCGAACCCGCTCTCCTTGTAGCCACCGAACGGCGACGTGGGGTCGAACTTGTTGAACGTGTTGCCCCAGATGACGCCGGCCTTCAGCTTGGTCGCCATGTGGAAGATCTTGGACCCCTTGTCGGTCCAGACGCCGGCCGAGAGGCCGTACATCGTGTTGTTCGCCTTCTCGAGCGCCTCGTCCGGCGTGCGGAACGTGAGCACCGTGAGGACGGGACCGAAGATCTCCTCGCGGGCGACGCGGCTCGACATGCTCGCGCCTGTGAAGAAGGTCGGCGCGAACCAGAAGCCCTTCTCGGGGACCTTGCACGGCGCGCTGTAGCGCTCGCAGCCGTCCGCCTCGCCGGCCCGCACGAGATCCTCGATGCGCCCGAGCTGCGCCTTCGAGTTGATGGCCCCGACGTCGGTGTTCTTGTCGAGCGGGTCGCCCATGCGCAGCGACGCCATGCGGTCCTTCAGCTTGCGGACGATGACGTCGTGGATGCCCTCCTCGACGAGGAGCCGCGAGCCGGCGCAGCACACGTGACCCTGGTTGAAGTAGATGCCATTGACGATCCCGTCGACCGCCTGGTCGAGGGGCGCGTCGCCGAAGACGATGTTCGCGGCCTTGCCGCCGAGCTCGAGGGTCAGGCGCTTGTGCGTGCCGGCGATCGCGCGCTGGATCTTCTTGCCGACCGCGGTGGAGCCGGTGAACGCGATCTTGTTGACGTCGGGATGGTTGACGAGCGCGAAGCCCGTCTCGCCGGCGCCGGTGACGATGTTGACGACGCCCGGCGGGAGCTCCGCCTCTTCGATGATCCTGGCGAGGAGGAGCGCGGTGAGCGGCGTGGTCTCGGCGGGCTTCAGGACCACCGTGTTGCCGCACGCGAGCGCCGGCGCGATCTTCCACGCCGCCATGAGCAGCGGGAAGTTCCACGGGATGATCTGGCCGGCCACGCCGAGCGGGCGCGTGCGCCGGCCGTGGAACGCGTAATCGAGCTTGTCGGCCCAGCCCGCGTTGTAGAAGAAGTGCGCCGCGGCCATCGGCAGGTCGAAGTCGCGCGACTCCTTGATGGGCTTTCCGCCGTCGAGCGTCTCGACGATGGCGAGCTCGCGCGCCTTTTCCTGGAGCGCCCGCGCGATGCGGAAGATGTACTTGGCGCGATCGGCGCCGCGCATCTTCGACCAGTACCTGTCGTACGCCTCGCGCGCCGCCTTGACCGCGTCGTCGACGTCCTGCGCGTTCGCCTCGGCGACCTCGGAGAGCACCTGCTCGGTGGCCGGGTTGATCGTGGCGAAGAACCGCCCGCTGCGCGGCGTGACCCAGCGGCCGCCGATGAAGAGGCCGTACTTCGGATCGATGCGGACGTGGTCGGGGGTCTCGGGGGCGGGCGCGTAGTCCCAGGCGGAACCGAAATCGAGGGCCGCGCGGCTCGCGCCGCTCGCGCGTTCGAGCTCGGTGCTTTCGCTCTTCGTGATGGTCATCGGATGTTGTCCGTCAGTCCTTGGAGAAGTCGTCGGCCGCCTGGTAGTTGCCCGTGCGCTCCTTCTCGAGCTGCATGAGCACGTCGTTCAAGAGCGCGCTCGCGCCGAACCGGAAGAGATCCGGGGTCAGCCAGGCGTCGCCCATCGTCTCCTTCACGAGCACGAGGTAGTGGAGCGCCTGCTTCGCGGTACGGACGCCGCCGGCTGGCTTCATGCCGATCTTGCGGCCCGTCGCGTAGAAGTGGTCGCGGATCGTCTCGAGCATCACCAGCGTCACCGCGGGCGTCGCGGCGGGCTGGACCTTGCCGGTGGACGTCTTGATGAAGTCGCCGCCGGCCGCGATGCCGAGCTCGCTCGCCTTCCGGATGACGTCGTAGCTTCCGAGCTCGCCGGTCTCGAGGATCACCTTGAGATGCGCGTTCCCGCACGCCTCCTTGGTGGCGGCGATCTCGTCGAAGACCTTCGCGTAGTCGCCGACGAGCATCGCGCCGCGGTCGATGACCATGTCGATCTCGTCGGCGCCGAAGTCGACGGCGCGGCGGACGTCGGCGAGCTTGATGTCGAGCGGCGACTGCCCGCTCGGGAACGCGGTGGCGACGCTCGCGACCTTCACGCCGCTGCCGGCGAGCGCGTGCTTCGCGGTCGCGACCTGGTTCGGGTACACGCAGATGGCCGCGCACATCGGCACGGACGGGTCGCTGTCGAGCGGGTGCATCGCCTTCTGACAGAGCTGACGGACCTTGCCCGGGGTGTCCTTACCCTCGAGGGTCGTGAGGTCCATCATCGCGATGGCGAGCTTCAGGCCGGCGACCTTGGTGGCCTTCTTGATCGAACGCTTTGCGAACGAGGCGGCCCGCTCCTCCACCGCGACCGCGTCGACCGACGGCGGCGCGAACAGCGCGAACGGAGAGCCGCTGCCCGACCGCCCGGCGCCGTTCGTCGTGAACAGGCTCGGCGCGCCGTGGGCACCATTGCCGCTCGCGTGCGCGGACGACCCGGTGGATGCCGTGGCGCGCGCGGCGCCGTTACCTGCGGAGGACTCGCCGTTCTCGTGCGTGCTCACCGACGCAGGCTATCACGGCCGCGGCATGCTGCGCCGTGCGCTCCGCGCGCCCGGTGCGCCGGCAACGCGGCGGCCGGAAAAAACTGGCGCCACAAACGCACGAATCCCGCGATCCGCCAGGCCTTGCGACCGACGAATCCCGGGAGACGGGACGGCTGTTGCGAGCCTCGGCCTTACGGCTTCGGCGGCGCGGCGTCGAGCTTCGCCCTCTTGCGACGGCGACGCGCGGCTTCCGCCTGCTTCTTGCGGCGCTTGACGCTCGGCTTCATGTAGTGGCGGCGCATCTTGAGCTCGCGCAGAACGCCCTCTGAAGCGAGCTTGCGCTTCAGCATCTTGATCGCTCGCTCGATTCCGCGGTCGCTTACGACGACCTCGAGCGGCTTGCACTGTACGGCTTCACTCGGCATCTGACCTGAACTCCGGAAAGCGAGACGTGTGAACGAATCGGGCCCGAGCGATACCATGGCGCTCCACGCCTCGCCAGCGCTTTCTCTGATAGCTTGTACGGCGTTGATGCTGAAGCCTGGCGAGACCGTCGGCCCCTACGAGATCCGCGGCTTTCTCGGCCAGGGCGGGATGGGCCAGGTCTACAAGGCGTTCGACCCCCGGCTCGAGCGCACCGTCGCCCTCAAGGTGATCGTCGTGCCCGACCGGGACGTGCAGGCCGACTCCGAGCGGCTCGCGTCCGAGTTCTCGTCGCGTCTCCTCCGCGAGGCGCGCGCCGTCGCCTCGCTCAGTCACCCCAACATCGTCGGCATCTACGACGTCGGGGAGTCCCACGGGCGCCTCTACCTGGCCATGGAGTACGTGGTCGGCACCACGATCCGCGCGCTCGCCTCGGCCGGCGACGTGCCGCTCGCGCGCCGGCTCCGCTGGTTGGTCGATGCCGCGCGCGCGCTCGACGTGGCGCACCGCGCCGGCCTCGTCCATCGCGACGTCAAGCCCGAGAACGTGATGATCCGCGAGGACGGCGCGGTGAAGGTGCTCGACTTCGGCATCGCGCGGCGCACCGTGACCGCCGAGGGCGCCGACCAGCAGCAGCTCGACACGGTGACGGGCGGCGGCGCGATCACCGGCACGCCGGTCTACATGTCGCCCGAGCAGATCAAGGGACGCGACGTCGACGCGCGGAGCGACCAGTTCGCGTGGGGGGTCATGGCCTACGAGATCCTCGTCGGCGAGCGGCCGTGGCCCGACAACGGTGACGTCCTCGCGCTCGTCGCGAAGGTCCTCACCGATGCGCCGCCGCCGCTGCGCGCCCGCGTGCCCGAGCTCCCGCAGCCGGTCGAGGACACCATCCTGCGCACGCTCTCCAAGGAGCCGCATGCGCGCTTCGCGTCGATGGCGGACGTGGCCGACGTGCTCGAGCCGTATGCCCTCCAGACCACCGGCGCCGATCGGGTGCGCATCACGCCGCGCGTGAGCGACTCGCCAGCCGCCGACCCGAGCGCCTTCGCGGCGACGACGCGCGTGCCGATCAGCGTCTCGGTGCCGGCTCCCGCGGAGGGCGGCGCCCGATCCGTCACGGCCCGGACCGAGAAACCGGGAGCCACCCCGCGGAAGGCGGCGCAGCTCGCCCTGCCCCTCGCGCTGCTCGGCGCGCTCGTGGCGGTGGTGGTGGTGGTCCGCCGGAGGCCGGTGCCGCTCGCGCCCGGCGCGCCGCGTCCTCTGTCGACCGTCGCCGAGGCCGAGACCTCCTACAAGGACGCGATGCAGCTCTGGCACGACGGCGCGACCGCCAAGGCGCGTACGTCGCTGAGGAAGGCGGTCGACCTCGATCCGCAGTTCGCGGCGGCGCATCTCGAGCTCGCCATCCAGACCGTGCAGGACGATCCGTCCGGCGCCCAGGCGTCCTTCCAGAGCGCGTTCGAGCACCGCCAGATGCTCCTCCCACGCGACAGCGCCATGCTCGAGGCGAGCGAGCCGTACGTGCGGCCGCGGCCCGATCTCGACGAGTGGGAGACGCGCCTCAGCGGCGCCGTGTTCCAGTACCCGCGGGACGCCGAGCTCCAGTTCTTCCTCGGCCGCGCGCGCGAGCGGAAGGGCGACGACGACGGCGCGAAGCTCGCCTACGACGCGGCCCTCCGGCTCGACGGCGGCTTCGTCCCGGCGCTCGCGGCGCTCGCCAACACCGAGCACAATCTCGGCCACGCCGCCGAGGCGCTCGCCGCCACCGATCGGTGCCTGAAGCAGTCACCGATTGCCACCACCTGCATCGAGCAGCGCTACAACCTCTTCACCGAGCGCGGCGAATGCCACCAGGCGCGCGAGGAAGCGGCGCAATGGCGAACCCTCGAGCCTGGATCGGCCGCCGCCGCCAGCGCATTCGGCCGCGCGCTCTATGCCGACGGCGCGCCGCGTCCCGGCGTCGAGGAGGCGCTCTCGCGCGGGTGGGCGCTCCAGCCGCCCGCGCGGAAAGAGCAGAGTGAGCGCTGGGATCGCATGTTCCTCGCCATGGTCGACGGCGAGCTCGCGAAGGCCGACGATCTCGCGAAGCAGTACGAGGCGGACCTCGGCGCGTCGGCCGACCAGTACGACCACGCGCAGCCCTCGCTCGTCCGCGTCAACATGCTCTACGAGAGCGACCGGCTGGAGGAGGCGGGAAAGGCCGCTCACTCGTTCCTCGATCGCATGGATGCGTGGGCGCCCTACGCGTTCGCCAGCGATCCGAGCATCATGTTCTACGAGCCGCTCTACCGGGCCGGCGAGATCAAGAAGCCGGAGCTCGACAAGCGCCGCACGCAGTGGAACGAGCGCGAACGCCAGCGCCTCGCCGGCGGCGACAAGAGCCCGCGCGCCGCCTGGAACGCGTGGAACACCGTCTACGGCAGCTTCGCGGAGACGAAGGAGGAGGCGCAGGAGGCGCTCGCGCGCATGCCCGATCTTCCGCTGCCGGTCGGCTCGCGGCGCGCGGTGTCGCTCGACTTCGCGGTCGGCAAGGTCCACGCGCTGCTCGGGCACCCGCGGGAGGCGCTTCCTTCGCTCGAGCGCGTCACGCAGACGTGCTCGGCGTTCGACTCCGCGATCGTGGTCACGCGCGCCCACTACTACGTGGGCGTCGCGTCCGAGGCGAAGGGCGACCGGACCGCAGCCAAGGCCGCCTACCAGCAGGTGGTGGCGACGTGGCCCGCGGGCACGCCGTCACGCACCGTTCGCCTGGCGAGCGCGCGGCTGCGCGCGCTCGACTAGGAGCCGCTCCTCAGCGCTTGCTCTTGCCGGCCTTGCGGCCGCCGCCACGCTTGCCGCCGCCGGTCGACCCGCCGCCGGAGCCGGCCGCGAAGTAGGTCGTCGCGCGCTTCTGGCCCGACTTCGTGATGCGGCCGGCCTCGAGCGCCTCGGCGAGGGGGCGCGGAAGCTCCTTCGCCTCGACGCCGAGCGTCTCGCGGATCTGCTCGGCGCGGAGGCCCGCGGCAGACTTCGCGAGGGCCGACACGATCGAGTCGATCATCTGCGAGATGTCGCCGGCCGACCGACGACCGAGGCGACCGCCGCGGCCACGCTTGGCCGCGCGGCCCGCGCCGGAGCTACCGCCGCCGCCGCTGTTGCTGCTGCTGCTGGACGCCGAGGGGCTCTCCGCGCCGGCGGAGGAAGCGCGGCGGGGGCGACCCGGGCCACGACGGGCGGAGCCGGAGCCGGAAGCGGAGGAGGACGCCGAGGCCGATGCGGCAGCGCCGCCTGCGACCGCGACGAGCTCGTCGATCGAGGCGCTGCGGAGCGCGTCCAGAACGCTGGTGGCGAACTGGGAAGCAAGGGCCTCGATCGTGGTGCGGAGATTGCTCATGGGACTAAGGCATTACGGCAATTGCCCGTTCGCTGGCAATCAAATTCCAAGTAGGAGTCGCTTGCAGATCCGGAGGAACGGACTCCGTTTCTGCAATCCCCTGGTACCGAAGGAGGGACTCGAACCCTCACGTACTTTCGTACGGCGGATTTTGAATCCGCTGCGTCTACCGTTCCGCCACTTCGGCCGAAGCCGCTGAACTGCTAGCAGAACGAGCGGCCTTTCTCTAGCGGCTGATTGCCAATGGTGCGCCGTGCCGCCCCTTTCGTCGTATGCTTGGTGGGTCATGACGCTCTCCCGTCGCTCGTTTTTCCCGGTCCTCGCCTCGGCTGTCGCGTGCGTCGCGTGCCTCGCGCTCGGGCCGGCGCTGCTCCTGCCCGGCTGCAAGGACAAGGGCAAGGCGAGCGCGGAAGAGGCCCGGACGAACGCCCGGTTCCTGAGCGAGCTCGCCGAGAAGGACGTGGCGGAGATCGAGCGGGGGCTGCCGGAGGGCGCGAAGCGGATGGCCGCCCAGCTCGCGAAGGAGAAAGACCCCGATCCCAGGGCGGCCTCGTCCCAGGTGCGCTCGGCATTGCTGAAGATGCGCCAGCAGGTTCCGGATCTCGGGGTCGCCAAATCGACGTTCTTCGCGTTCACCGACGACAAGGGCATCGCGATCCGCAACGACCTCGAGCAGGACACGATGGCCGGAAAGGACGTGGTCGGCGCGTATCCCGACTTCAAGCGCGCCCTCGCCGGCGAGCCCTTCGTCGCGACGCAGGGCACGTTCCCGGGCGTGCCGAATCCGATCGGTCCCGACAAGGAATGGGTCGCGGCGGTGCCCGTGAAGCGCGAGGACGGGACCCTGAGTGGACTCCTCGTCACCGGGTGGACGTACCGGCGCTTCGCCTATCACCTGCAGGAGGCGCTGAAGCGCGAGCTGCAGGACCGGCTGCTGCGCGAGAGCGACAAGGGCAAGCTGCCGGTGCTCTACGTCTTCCTCTTCGACAAGGCAGGCGTCTACGGCGCGCGCGGCACGCCGCCGGTCAACGAGAAGGCGCTCCACGGGCTCGACCTCGTCGGCAAGACGAACGCCGGGCCTGCGGACGCGCCGATCGACCTCGAGGACCGTCCCTTCGGGTGGGCCGCGATCCGCGTCGCGAAGCTCGGTCCCGACGTCGGGATCGTCGTTCTCCGCAGCGAGATCTAGGGATCCGGCGGCGCGTCCTCGCGCGGGCGGTCCGAGTCGCGCGGGCGGTCCGAGCCGACGCGACCGAGGCGGTGGAGCGCGAAGATGCCGACCGCCCACGCGCCGAGCACGAGCGCTCCGCCCGTGGTGCGGTCGAGCGAGCCGGCGATCGCGAGCCCGACGACGGTGGCGGCGATGGCGACGAACAGCGGCCGCTTCGCCCGCTCGAAGGCAGCGTCTCCGCGATCACCACCGGGTTCGTGCGCGGGCATCTCGCTCACCCGCGTTGCTCTAGCACACGCGTGATAGAAGGAGGCTGTGCCGCGGTTCGCAGCGCTCGATCTGGGGTCCAACGCCCTCCGCCTCCGCATCGTGGAGGCGCACCAGACCGGCGTGCCTTCGCGCGAGCAGCTCGAGCTCCTCCCCGACGCCCCGAACACGTTCCGCGAGGTCCAGTCGCTGCGGGCGCCCGTGCGGCTCGGGAGCGAGGTGTTCGTGACCGGCCGCCTCGCCGCGAGCTCGATCGGCCAGGCCTGTCAGGCCCTCCGCGAGTTCCGGGCCGCCATGGACGCGGCGAAGGTGGATGCTTACCGCGCCACGGCGACGAGCGCGGTGCGCGAGGCGCAGAACCGCGCCACCCTCGTCGAGCGCGCGCGCCGCGAGGCGGGCATCGAGCTCGAGATCATCGAGGGCGTCGAGGAGGCGCGGCTCATCCAGCTCGCCGTCGTGCGGCGGCTCGGGCTCTCCGACAAGCGGGTCCTCCTCGTCGACGTCGGCGGCGGCTCGACCGAGCTCACGTACCTCGATCGCGGCCGGAACGCGTTCGCGATGTCGCTGCCGGTCGGCACGGTGCGCCTCCTCGAGACGTACCTGCGCGGCTCGAAGACCGTCGACCCGGTGCGCCAGAAGCTCCTCGTCGAGGGCGTCGACCGCGCGCTCGCCGAGGCCGTGCCCCACCTGCGCAAGGTGCCCTTCGAGCTGGTGGTCGGAACGGGCGGGAGCATCGACACGCTCGCCGACCTCTGCCCGGTACCGGGCGGCTTCGCCGGTCATCCGCGGGCCGTCGACATGGCCGGCGCGCGCGCCCTGCTGACGAGGCTCTTCGGCCTCACCGTCGAGCAGCGGCGCGAGGCCTACGGGCTCCGTCCCGATCGCGCCGATACCATCGTCCCCGCGACGTCGATCTTCGTCCGGGTCGCGGAGCTCTTCAAGGCGACGGCCATGGTCGCGCCGGGGGTCGGGCTGAAGGAGGGCATCCTCGAGGAGCTCGTCGACAAGCACTTCGACCGCTGGGACAAGGAGTCGGAGACGCGCACCGTCATCGACGCGTGCATCCGTCTCGGTAACCGCTACGGCTTCGATCAGGCGCACGGCGAGCTCGTCGCAGGCTTCGCGACCTCGCTCTTCGACGACATGACCGAGGTGCACCAGCTCGGCGAGCGGGAGCGCCTCATCCTGCGCGCCGCGGCGGTGCTGCACGACGTCGGCGACTACGTCCGTTACGACGGTCACCACAAGCACTCGTTCTACCTCATCGCGCACTCCGACATCATGGGGCTGACGCGCGAGGAGCGGTCGCTCGTCGCCAACATCGCGCGCTACCACCGCAAGAGCCCGCCCGATCCTGCGCACCCGAACTTCCGCGAGCTCGACAAGGATGGCCGCTCGAAGGTGCGAAGCCTGGCGGCGATCCTGCGCATCGCCGACGCGCTCGATCGCGAGCACCTCGGCAAGGTCCAGGGGGTGCGCGCCGAGATCGACGGGGCGCGCCGCCGTCTCGTCCTCCACGTCGCGGGCGAGGAGGAGCGGGAGCTCGAGGAGTGGACCGTCCGCGCGAAGTCCGAGATGCTGCGCGACGTGTTCGACCTCGAGGTGAGCATCGCGGGCGGCTCGCCGCGCTCGGTGCGGCCCGAGCCGTCGGCCCCGCCCGCATCGCGCCCGCCGACGAAGCAATGGTAGGCTGCGCGGGCTCCATGCCGACGGCCGGACACCTCGCTCGCCTGCGCGCGCACGTCACCGGTGCAGCGCTCCTCGTCGCCGCGGCCGCCGCGGCCGGGTGCAGCGGCGGATCGGTCCCGGACCCGCGCTCCGCGGCCGACGCCTACGCGAAGGCCGCCGCGCGCGGGGATGCCGACGCGATCTACGGGATGATGACGACCGCCGGACAGAAGTCCCGCTCGCGCGAGGACGTGCGCCGCCTCGTGCAGGAGCAGCGCAGCGAGCTCGCCGAGCAGGCGAAGGCGGTCACCGCGAAGGACGCGCGGGTCGAGGCGACGGCGCGGCTCCGCTACGAGGACGGCGAAGAGGCGCAGCTCGACCTCCGCGACGGTCGCTTCGGGATCACCGCTTCGGGGGCGCTGCCGGGCGGCTCGCGCACGCCGGAGCAGGCGCTCGACCAGCTGCGCCGCGTGCTGGCGCGGCGCAGCTATGCAGGCCTGATGCGCGTGCTCACGCCGGGGACGCGCGCGGCCATCGAGCAGGATCTCCGCACGCTCGTGACCGGCCTCGAGCGGCCCGACACGCTCCACGTGCAGGTGACCGGCGACGCCGCGGTCGTGAGCGTCCAGGGCGGTCACACCGTGAAGCTCAGGCGCGACGGCGGCGTGTGGCGCGTCGACGACTTCGATTGAGAAACCCACTAGAGTTCCGGAAACGCGCATGAACCGCCGGCTCGCGATGATCTCCGTGTTCGTGCTCGCTGCGTGCGCGCTGGTCGTGGCGCTGCCCCGGCCGGCGCGCGCGTTCGGCGACGTCGGCGCGTTCGATCCCCGCGTCCTGCTCGTCGGCGGCATCAGCAACGCGGCGCGCCCGTCGGCCCCGGCACGGTGGTCGTGGGAGCTGGTCCAGCGAACGAGCGCGCCCGCGCGCGTGAAGCCGACCCAGGTCCGCGCCGACGATCCCGCGGTGGTCGACGCGCCGTTTCTCTATCTCAGTGGCGAGACCGCGCTCACCACGTTCACGCCCCAGGAGATCGCCGGGCTCCGCCGCTTCTTCTCGCTGGGCGGCATCCTCCTCGTCGACGACGCGGCGGCCGACAACGACGGCTCGCTCAGCGCGTTCGGCAAGACGGCCCGCGAGCAGATCGCCCGCGTCCTGCCCGACTCGAGCCCGATCACCCTCGCCGCCGACCACGTCCTCTTCAAGACGTTCTATCTGCTCCGCCGCGCCGAGGGGCGCGTCGCCGGCACCCGGTCCCTCGACGCCATCGTGCGCGGCGGGCAGCTGCAGGTCGTCTTCTCGCAGCACGACCTCGGCGGCGCCCTCGCGCGCGGCGCGACCGGGGCGTGGGAGAATCCCGTCACGCCGGGCGGCGATCTCCAGCGCGAGCGCGCCATCCGCCTCGCCGTGAACATCGCGATGTACACGCTGTGCTCGAACTACAAGGACGACCAGGTCCACGCGCCCTTCCTCATGCGAAGGCGCGCGCTGCCGGGCGGACCTTGAGCGACCGCGCATGAACACGCGGCTCGCGGTCAACGGGGACCTTCCGCTCTGGGCAGCGGTGCTCGCCTGCGTGCTGGCGGCGGCAAGCCTCGGCGTGCTCCTGCTCATCGAGCTCCGCAGGCGGGAGCGCGGCGGACCGGCGATCGTGCTCACCGGGCTCGTGGCGATCGCGGCGCTGCTCCTCGCGGTGGCGCGGCCGGTGCGCATCGCGGCGCGCGAGAGCGTGATCGGCGCCAAGGTGCTCGTCCTCTCCGACGTGTCCCGCTCGATGGCGCTGCCGCAGAACGGCAAGGCGGACCGCGCCGTCGTGCGGGACGCCGCGGTCGCGGAGCTCGCGAAGCGGTCGCGCGACGCGCGGCTGCACGTGATGGGCTTCGGTGACGGGCCGCCCACGCCTCTCGCCGCCCGTACCGGTGACGCGCCGAGCGCCCCCAGCGGGGCGCCGCGCAGCGATCTCACCGCGGCGCTCCGGGCGATCGGCGCCTCCGCCGAGGAGCGTCCGCAGGCGATCGTCGTCGTGTCCGACGGGCGCCTCGACGACCCGGGCGAGGACACGACGAAGGAGCAGCTCCAGGCGCTCGGCCGCGAGCTCAAGGTGCCCATCCACACCGTGGCGACGACGCCGAACGCGCCGGCCGACGCGAGCGTGCGCCGCGTCTCGGCGGCAGGAGCCGCGGTGGCCCACGTGCCGCTCCCGCTCAAGGTCGAGGTGGGCTGCGCCGGCGGGCTCTCGTGCGACGAGCTCACGGTGACGGCGCGCGAGCTGCGGGAGGACGGACCGCCGGCGCTCCTCGCGACGGGCCTCTCGCACCTGAAGGACGGCAAGGGCACCGTCGACCTCGCGGTCACGCTCGATCGCGCCGGCGCCCGCATCCTCGAGATCGCCATCACGCCGCCCTCGGGCGACACCATCCCCGAGAACGACCGGCGCCTCCTCACGTTCAACGTCGCGCGCGAGCGGGTGCGCGTCCTCCACGTCGCCGGGCGTCCCACGAGCGACGTGCGCGCGCTCCGCCAGTGGCTGAAGAGCGACGCCTCGGTCGACGTCGTCGCCTTCTTCATCCTGCGGACGCAGTCGGACACCCCGAACGCGCGGCAGGAGGACCTGTCGCTCATCCCCTTCCCCGTCGACGAGCTCTTCACCGAGCACCTTCCGTCCTTCGACGCGGTCGTCCTCCAGGACTTCGACGCGCAGCCCTACGGCCTCGAGCGCCACCTCCCCCAGCTCGCTCGCTACGTGAAGGCGGGCGGCGGCCTCATCATGGTGGGCGGGCAGAACTCGTTCGTCGCGGGAGGCTACGCGAACACCCCGCTCGCCGAGGTCCTCCCGGTGACGCTCGACGGCTCGTCAGGCGCGACCGCCGCCGACGTCGCGAACGTGGTGCCGGCGTGGACCGACGATGGCCGCGCCGCGCCGCTGCTCTCCCCGCTCTCGTCGCTCGTCGGGGAGGAGCTGCCCACGATGCCCGGCGCGAACGTGCTCGGGGACGTCCGGCCCGGAGGCCTCGTCCTGTGGGCGCATCCGTCGCGCACCACCCGCTCCGGGCAGCCCATGCCGATCCTCGCGATCGGCGACCAGGGCGACGGGCGCTCCATCGCGCTCGGCATCGACGGCGCCTGGCAGCTCGAGTTCTCGCAGCTCGGCGCGCGCACCTCGGGCCGTGGCTACGGGGCGCTCTGGGACGGCCTTCTCGGATGGCTCATGCGCGACCCACGGTTCGAGCCCGGGCAGCTCGAGCTCACCACCCCGTGCGTCGCCGGGGTACCCGCGCGGCTGCGGGTGCGGCTCCCCTCGAGCGGCGCGCGGGGCGACAAGGGCAAGGACGAGGCGGCGCGCAAGGAGATGGTCATCGAGGTCCGGCGGCTCGATCGTCAGGACGTACCGCCGGTGCGCGTCACCGTCCCGCGCAGCGACGGCAACGCCGCGGTGGAGGTCGCGCTGCCCGCGCTCGACACCGGCGGGTACACCGCGCGCCTCAAGCTCGGCGCCGGACCGACCACGCGGCGCGACTTCGCGTGCGAGTCGGGCGGCGACGAGTGGGCCGACTCGCGACCCGATCGCGAACGCCTGAAGGCCCTCGCCAGCGCGACCGGCGGCACGTTCCGCGACGCGACCGACGATCTCGCGCTGCCGCTGCCGAAGCCGGCGGTGGTGAGCGCCGAGCGTCACGTCGTGCCCCTCGCGCCGCCGTGGGCCTGGACCCTCGCTGCGGCGATCGCGCTCGGCGTGCACTGGTTCGCGCGGCGCCGGAGCGGCCTCACCTGACCGGCGCGCGCGGAGAGCGGCCCAGGATCTGGTAGGTTTCCCTGGTGCGGCGCGCCCTGTTCCCTCGAAGGCTGGCGGCGGCGACGGCGGCCCTGCCGATCGCCTTTGCCCTGACGATCGCCGCGCCGGCCCACGCGCTGGTGTGGCCGGACGTGCCCGACCGCATCGAGCGCGGCCTCGGTTCTGCCGATCCGGCGAGCCGCCGCGCGGCGGCCCGCGAGCTCGGCACGCTGAGCGCGCCGCGCGCGACGCCGCTCGTGCAGAAGGCGATGAACGACGGCGACGTCGAGGTCCGCCTCGCCGCGGCCCAGGCAGCGATCCGGCTGCGCATCGTGCCCGCGGTCGACGCGGCGCTGCTCTGGCTCGGTGAGCGCGAGCCCAGGCTGCGCGTCGCGGCGTGCGAGGTCGGCGGCGCGATGCCGGCCGCTCGCTCGGTGCAGCCGCTCGCCCGCGCGCTCGGCGACGCCGACCCGGCGGTGCGCGGCGCGTGCGCGGACGCCCTGGGGGCGCAGGCCTCGCCGGAGGCGGTGGCGCCGCTCTCCGGAAAGCTCGACGATCCCACCCCGGCGGTGCGCGGTCAGGTGGCACGCGCCCTCGCAAAGCTCGGCGACCCACGCGCGGTCGTGCCCCTCGTCGGCAAGGTCCAGGACTCGGTCCCCGAGGTGCGTCAGGCGGTGGTCCGCGCGCTCGGCGATCTGGGGGACGCGCGCGCCACGCAGGCGCTGCTCCTCGCGCTGCGCGACAACGTCGCCGAGGTGAAGATCGAGGCGCTCGCCGCGCTCGGTCGTCTCCGCGCGCCCGAGGCAGCCTCGGCGATCGCGCCGCTCGCGCTCGAGCGCAATCCCCCGGTCCGCCAGGCCGCCCTCGTCGCGCTCGGCCGCATCGCGACGGTGGACGCGGTGCACGCGCTCATCCGCGCGCTCGGGACCCAGGACGATGCGGCGGGGACCCTCGAGCGGACGTCCGTGCGTGACGCGCTGGTGGCCGCCGGGCCGAGCGCCGTCACGGAGCTCACGGCGCTGCTCGAGGGCACGCCGGCCCCGTCGGTCGCGACGAGCGCCGCGTGGGTGCTCG
>JAQBQL010000132.1 GCA_028287035.1 Labilithrix sp.
ACGTGCCGCTGACGAGCACTTTTCGCGGGGCTGTCGCCATCCGTTGAAATGTACCAACGCGCCGGCGATTTGTATGATCCGCCGTTCACGCGGGCCGCATCGCGGCAGGCCCGGCACGAGGCGAGGCGAACCGAGGAGGAGCAAGCTTGTCCCAGGAACCGATCCAGTCGACGTTGCATGAGACCCGACTTTTCAACCCGCCGGCCGCGTTCAGCGCGCGGGCGCACGTGAAGTCGATGGACGAGTACCGCGCGACGTGGAAACGCTCGATCGAGCAGCCCGACGCGTTCTGGGGCGACATCGCCAAGGAGCTGCACTGGTTCAAGCCGTGGACGGGCGTCTGCGAGTGGACGGCACCGGACGCCAAGTGGTTCGTCGGCGGCCAGACGAACCTCGCCTACAACTGCCTCGACCGGCAGATCGAGGCGGGTCGCGGCGACGCGACGGCGATCCTGTTCGAAGGGGAACCGTACGCGGACGGCGCGCCGAAGGAAGTGCGCAAGCTGACCTATCGCGAGCTGCGCGACGAGGTCGGCAAGGTCGCCAACGGCCTGAAGTCGATCGGCGTGAAGAAGGGCGACGTCGTCACGATCTACATGCCGATGGTGCCGGAGGCGGCGATCGCGATGCTCGCCTGCGCCCGCATCGGCGCGGCGCACTCCGTCGTCTTCGGCGGCTTCTCGGCGCAGGCCCTGATCGACCGCATCCAGGACGCGGACGCCAAGCTCGTCATCACCTCCGACGGCGGCTACCGGCGGGGGGCTGCGAGCCCGTTGAAGCCCGCCGTCGACGAGGCCGTCGCGCAGTGCCCGTCGGTCGAGCACGTCCTGGTCGTGAAGCGCACCGGACAGGGCGTGGAGTGGACGGACAAGGACGTCTGGTGGTCCGACGCCGTCGACAAGCAGCCCGACACCCATCAGGCGCAGCCGTTCGACAGCGAGAACCCGCTGTTCCTGCTCTACACGTCGGGCACCACCGGCAAGCCGAAGGGCGCCGTCCGGAAGTTCCCGAAGGACACGGTCCAGGCGGCGCTCCGCTTCCTGAACGAGACGCCGCTCCGCGTCGACGACGTGCACCTCGTGACGTGCCCGCTCTACCACTCGACGGCCTACGGCTTCATGACCTTCTCGCAGGTGCTCGGGCAGACCGTCGTCATCATGGACGAGTGGAAGCCGGAGCCGTTTCTCGCGATCGTGGAGCGTCACCGCGTGACCACCACCGCGGTCGTGCCGACGATGCTCCACCGCCTGCTCGCGCTGCCGCCCGAGGTCCGCGACCGACACGACACCCGGTCGCTCCGCGTCGTCTTCGCGGGCGGCGCGCCGCTCCCGCCCACCGTCGCGACCGCCTTCATGGACGCGTTCGGCGACATCCTGTTCAACTTCTACGGCTCGACCGAGACCGGCCTCGTGACCCTCGCGAAGCCGGCCGACCTCCGGGCCTCGCCGGCGACCATCGGACGCCCGCTGCCCGAGAACGAGATCCGCCTCGTGGGCGACGACGGCCGCGAGGTCCCGGACGGCCAGGTCGGCGAGCTCTACGTGAAGAACAAGATGCTCGTGACCGGCTATCACGAGGACGAGGCGGCCACGAAGGACAGCATGCTGGAAGGCTTCTTCAGCGTCGGCGACCTCGCGCGGCGCGACGCCTCGGGGCGCTACTTCATCGAGGGCCGCAAGCGCGACATGGTCATCTCGGGCGGCGTGAACGTGTACCCGGCCGAGGTCGAGAACGCGCTCGAGCAGCATCCCGACGTGAGCGAGGTCGCCGTCGTGGGCGTGCCCGACCCCGAGTGGGGCGAGCGGGTCCGCGCGTTCGTCGTCCTGCGGCCCGGCGCGGCGGCCGACGAAGCGGCCCTGAAGGCCTTCGCACGCGAGCGCCTCGCCGGTCCGAAGGTCCCCCGCGAGTACGTGTTCGTGGACGCGCTCCCCCGCAATCCCACGGGAAAAGTCCTGAAACGCGAGCTCCGCGAGCGGGCCTGACCGCGCAGACGGGGTCCCCCTGTGGTACGATCGGGCGACCGCCCTTGGCCGTAAAACCCGGAGATCTGCTCGGGAACAGGTACCGCATCGACGCCCTCATCGGGCGAGGCGGCATGGGGCAGGTGTTTGCCGCGAGCGACACCACGGCGCCGTCTCCCCCGGTCGCCATCAAGGTCGTGAGCCGGCTCGTCTTCGACGAGACGCTGATGGCGCGCCTCCACCGCGAGGCCGAGGCCGCGGCCCGGATCCGGAGCGAGTACGTGCCGCGCGTGCTCGAGGTGTCCGACACGGCCGAGGCCGAGATGTACCTCGTGATGGAGCGGCTCTTCGGCGAGCCCCTGTCGCAGCGCATGCGCGAGAAGGGCCCCCTGCCGTGGCCCGAGGTCGTCCAGATCGGCGAGGACGTGCTGCGCGGCCTCATCGACGCGCACATCGCCGGCGTCGTTCACCGGGACCTCAAGCCGAGCAACGTCTTCCTCGCCATGAAGGGCGGGCGGTCGCGCGCGATGGTGCTCGACTTCGGCGTCTGCAAGCTCGACACCGTCGACACCCAGCATCTCACCGGCACCGGCGAGTCCATCGGCACCGTCGCGTACATGGCCCCGGAACAGATCCGCGGCGCCTCGCAGGTGGACGATCGCGCCGACCTCTACGCGTTCGGCGTGCTCGTCTTCGAGCTCGTCGCGGGACGGCTCCCCCACGATGGGCCGAGCCAGATGGCCATCCTCGCCAGCAAGCTCGAGAACGAGGCGGCGCGCCTCCGCGACTGCGTGCGCGTGCCGGTGCCCGAAGGCCTCGACGCGCTCGTCGCGAGGGCGCTCGCGCGCGATCCGGCGGGGCGCTTCACCTCGGCGCAGGAGCTGCTGAAGGCGTGGCGCAAGCTCGCGGCCGCCGACGTGTCCTCGGTCCCCGCGCCCGCGACGCTGGGCGACGCCGACGCGACCATCGAGGTCGCGGTCAGCACCCACAGCATCCACGACGCGCCCACCACCATCGGGAGCAGCCAGGGGTCGTTGCCGCATGATCTCCGCGTCCTCGACGTGCACGCCACGCAGACTGCGCTCACCGGCGGCATCTCGCTCCGGCGCGGCAGCAGCAGCGGGCGCCTCGGCTTCGTGCTCGCGGGTCTCGCCGTCGTCGCCGGGATCGTGGTCTCGCTGGTCGCCTTCTTCGGCCTCGGCCGTACACCTGCCGAGCCGGTCACGCCCGCCACGGTCGTGGCTGCGGCCTCGGTGGACGACGACGCCGACCGTGAAGGCGGCGTCCGCGCCGACGACGCTCCGGCGCTCGGCGGCGAGATTGACGAGGCCCCGGCCGCCTCTGCGCCCCTGAACGGCGCCGCCCCGACCCCGCCGGTCACGAGGCGCCCGCACGCGAAGGGTCATCCGGCCACGCGGTCGAGCGGACCCCACATCACCTCGCAGCCCAGGTACTGACGCTCACGCATGCGCGCGCGGCTCCTCCCGGCCATCACGGCGATCCTGACGCTCGGCGCGTTCACGCCGGCCGCCGCGCACGCTCAGCCGAAGCCCGCCGCCTCCGCCGAGTCGGACGCGAAGGAGAAATCGCGCGCCGCGTTCCGGAAGGGCGTCGCGCAGCTGCGCGCCTCGGACTGGCCGGCCGCGCGCGCCTCCTTCGAGACCGCCTACGCGCTGTTCCCGCATCCGAGCATCCTCCTGAACCTCGCCATCGCGCGGCTTCGTACCGACGATCCGGTCCGCGCCGAGCAGGACCTCGTGAAGTTCCTCAGCGAGGACGGCGGCGCCTCGGCCGACGAGCTCGCCAGCGCGCGCGAGGCTCTCGGCGACGCGCGCGGCCGCCTCGGCACGCTCCGCATCGTGGTGTCACCGGCGAGCGCGCGGGTCACGGTCGACGAGCGCGCGGTCGAGACGGTGCGGCGCGCCGATCCCGGCACGGCCGGCGTCGTCGCGGAGCTCCGGATCAAGCCCGGCTCCCACACCGTTGCGGTCGAGGCCGAGGGCTTCGTGCCTGATCGTCGCCCGGTCGTGGTCGCCGCGAGGACCGAAGCGATGGTGACCGTGGAGCTCGCGAGCACCGAGCCGGCGCCGCTGCCCCCGTCGTCGGTCGCCCCGCGCGAGACCTCGGTGCGGACCGTCGTGGGCTGGTCGCTCGTCGGTCTCGCAGGCGCCGCCCTCGTCACGGGCGGCGTGACCGCGCTGCGCGCCAAGTCGCTATCCGACGACTACGGGGACGCGAGCAACGCCCGGTACCAGGATCCGGCGGCTCGCTCGGAGGGTATCGGGTTCCGCACCGCCGCCGACGTCGCCCTCGGCGTTGCGGTGCTGAGCGGCGCAGCAGCGGTCGTCCTGCTGCTCACCGACGTCGGCAAGGACGCGCCGCCCGCCTCGTCCAGCACGGGCCGCTGGCGCCTGGGTCTCGCCGGCGGCGGACGTGATCTCGTCCTTCGCTGGTAACATCGCGGTGTGGCCGAGCCTGCATCGATCCGCGCGAGCGTCTCGCTCCCGAGCGCGCAGCAGCTCCGCGAGCAGGCGCTGCGAGTCGGCGAGCGGGCGGCGCTCCCGGGGAGGCCGCGTGCGCGCTTCCTGCGCGAGCAGCGGCGCCGGGTCGTGGCCCGCCTCCTCCCGACCCTCGCGATGCTCGCGATCGGCACCGGCGCCGCTGCGCTGACCGACCTCTTCGCCGCCGGGACGAGCGCGCGTTGGGTGTCGATCGCCGAGGGCCTCACCGCCAGCGGCCTCGGCTTGCTCGCGCTCGCCTCCAACGTGCTCCGGAAGAGCCTCGTCGCGCTCGCGACCATCAGCGTGCTCGGCGGCGCCGTCGTCGCGGCGGGGTGGGGGACCGTTGCGTACCTGACGGGCGGCGTCGCGAGCCCTTACGCGCTGGCCGTACCGCTCGGCATCGCGATCGTCACGATGGCGCTCCAGCTCCCGCCGCGCGTCGTTCCCCTGCTCGCGGCCATCGGCGCGGCGGCGATGGTGCTCGCGTGCCCGGGCCTGCCGCCCTCGGCGTTCGTGCTCTTCGCCCTGCTCGGCGCGGGCGGCTACGCGATCGCCCGCACGAGGCGCCGTCGCTCGCTCGCGGCCTGGCGAAGGGTCGAGCGGCTCGCCGGCGCGGTGGCGCGGATGCGGCGGGTCCAGGAGCAGCTCGTCGTCGTGGAGAAGCTGGAGGCGCTCCGCGTGCTCGTCGGCGGGATGGCTCACGAGCTGAACGGCGCCCTCGCGGTGAGCCTCGCGTCGACCGATCAGGTGATCGCCGTCGCCGACCGCGGCGATCCGGCGCTCGTCGCCAGGCACGCCCAGCGCGCCCAGGGCGGGCTCGTCCGGATCCGCAAGACCATCGATCGCCTGCGACGCTTCGCGATGGCCGAGGAGTCGGTGCTCGAGCCCGCCGACGTCACGGCGATGCTGGACTTCGCGCTGGAGAGCGCGATCGGCCGCGCGCGGAGCGGCGTCATCATCGACCGCGCCTACGAGCCGGACCTTCCGTCGGTGGAGTGTCACGTGGGCTCCCTCGCCGAGGCGCTCTTCCAGGTCGCGAAGAACGCCATCGAGTCGATGCCGCGCGGCGGTACGGTCCGCGCCTCGGCGCGTCGCGAGGGCGAGCGAGTCGCGCTCTCGGTGGCCGACGAGGGCAGCGGCATCCCCGCGGCGCGCCTCGCCAGGGTGTTCGACCCGTTCTATGCCCGCGAGTCGATGGACACGCTCACCGGCGGCCGGCTCCTCCCGCCGCTGCCCGGCAAGAGCGGCCTCGGGCTGTCGGCGGTGTACGGGCTCGTCACCTCGATGGGCGGCAAGGTGGAGATCCGGAGCGAGGTCGGGAAGGGGACCGAGGTGAACATCCTGTTGCCGCTGCGAAGGGCGCTCCGGGCGCGCTGAACGTCCGGGCGTTCCTGGCCGATTCGCCAGATTCAGCTATCAGTGGCGATCATGCGCGCCCTCCTTTCCGTCGGCCTCGCGGCCGGACTCGCCGCAACGTTCTTCGCATGCGCCGAGGGCACCTCCGGGTACATCGATGATGGCGCGGAAGGTGCGGCGGACGCGGGCCGGCCCTTGTTCGCGCCCCCGGACGCGGCGCCGTCCGACGAGGACGCCGCGACCGGCACCAAGAAGGACAGCGGCACCACCCCGAAGGACAGCGGTACGACGCCGAAGGACAGCGGCACCACCCCCCCGCCAACGGGCGCGAACGACTGCACGGGCGCCACGAGCTCGCAGCTCGGCGACACGTACGAGAACGCTTGCGACAACTACTACTTCAACTCGGGCGGCGCCGGCGAGCCGTGCGCCCCCGGTGGCAACGACTGCGCGGCGCTGAACACGTCGTCGCTCACGTTCTGTTGTTACAAGCCGCTCCCCACGTCGGGCTACTGCTACGACGATTACGGCGGCCAGGCGCAGTGCCTGCCGAAGTGACCGGCCGCCTCAGCCGATGACGTGAACGCGGATCGAGTTCGTGCTGCCGCTCACGCCGAGCGGCGCGCCGAACACGATGACCACGCGCTCGCCGGGCGACGCAAGGCCGTTCGCCATGAGGTCGCCGGACACCCAGTCGACGAGCGCATCGGTGTCGCTGAGCGAAGGCAGCTCGCGCGGGATGACGCCCCAGAAGAGCGCCATGCGCCGGCGGATCTGCGGGTTCGGCGAGAACGCGACGATCGGCACCGGAGGCCGCGCGAGGCTCACGTTCATCGCCGACATGCCGGACTCGGTGAACGCCACGAGGAACTTCGCGCCGATCTCGCGGGCCGTGTTCACCGCGCCGCGGGCCACCGCTTCGGCCACGCTCGTCGCGCGCGTCGCGTAGGGCTGATGCTCGAAGAACGGGCTCGACTCCGCCTCGATGGCGATCTTGCTCATCATGCTCGCGGAGAGCGTCGGGTGGTCTCCGTTGGCGGTCTCGCCGGAGAGCATGATGCTGTCGGTCCCCGCGAAGACGGCGTTTGCGACGTCGCTCGCCTCGGCGCGCGTGGGCCGCGTGCTCTTCGTCATCGACTGGAGCATCTCGGTCGCGACGATCACGGGCCGGCGCACGCGGCGCGCCACGAGCAGGATCTGCCGCTGGATGACCGGGACGCGCTCGGGCGGGAACTCGACGCCGAGATCGCCGCGCGCCACCATGACGCCGTCCGACGCAGCGACCACGCTCTCGAGGTTCTCGACCGCGTCGGGCGTCTCGATCTTCGCGATGACGGGCGTGGGCTTTCCCCACTCCTGACAGATCTCGCGGACGAGGCGCAGGTCCTCGGCGCGGCGCACGAACGAGAGAGCCACGTAGTCGACGCCCTGCGCGAGACCGAAGCCGAGATCTTCCTTGTCCTTCTCGGTGAGGGCGCTGATGCGGAGCGTGCGGGTCGGCAGGTAGACGCCGATCTTGCTGCGCATGCCGCCGCCCTGGGTCACGAGCGCGATGACCTTGCCGCTGCCGCTCGTGTCGATGCGCGTCACCTGGAGGACGATGCGCCCGTCGTCGAACATGATGCGGTCGCCGAGGCGCACGTCGGCCGCGAGGCCCTCGTACGTGATCGGGATGACGTCGTGGCTGCCCTTCGTCGTGATCTCGCCCTCGACGAGCGTGACCTCGGTGCCGGTCGGCAGGTCGTAGGGCGCATCGAACATGCCCGTCCGGATCTTGGGGCCGCACAGGTCCTGGAGGACCGCGATCGGCTTCTTCATCTCGGCGCTCGCCTGACGGAGGCGCGCGAGCCGGTCGCCGTGCTCGGCATGCGTGCCGTGCGAGAAGTTGAACCGCGCGACGTCCATGCCCGCGTCGATGAGCGCCTTCAGCCCTTCGACGGAGTCGCATGCGGGTCCGAGCGTGCAAATGAGCTTCGTCCGCCTGATGGTCATGACCGGCCCGGAGCATCGGATAGCGCGGCGCTGAACGCAAGCCCGGCAATGTCGAGCGGCCGCGCGGCGTCGCTTGCGCTTTGCGGCACCGTGACCTAACTCGTGCGGTCGACATGCCCGTCTCGCGCCGTGACGACGGCGAGCTCACGTTCGCTCCTCCCTCGCCCTCGGCCGCCGTCACCCTCGCCGCCATCGCGCGGGACCCGCGGTTCGGCACTCCGACGTACGTCTACGATCTGGACGCCATCTCTGGCGAGGCGCGGGAGGTCGAGGCCGCGTTCGGTGACGCGCCGCATCTCGTCGCCTACGCGGTGAAGGCGAACTCGGCCGGCCCGATCGTGCAGGGGCTCGCCGCGGCGGGTTGCGGCGCCGACGTGGTCAGCGGCTCCGAGCTCACGCTGGCGCTGCGCTGCGGGGTGCCTGCCGACAAGATCGTGTTCAGCGGCGTCGCGAAGACCGACGCCGAGCTCGACCTCGCGATCGCGTCCGGGATCCTCTCCCTCCAGATCGAGAGCGTCGAGGAGATCGCCCGCATCGCCGCGCGGGCTGCCGCGCTCGGCCGCGTCGCGCGCGTGTCGCTCCGCATCAATCCCGCGGTCGAGATGGATGCCATCGACACCCACCGCTACATCACGACCGGTCACGACGAGGCGAAGTTCGGCGTGCCGCTCGCGAGCCTGAACGACGCGCTCGAGCAGCTCGCCCGCGCGCCCGGCGTCGAGCTCGTCGGCGTCGGCGCCCACGTCGGCTCCCAGCTCACCGCGGTCGATGGGTACCTCGCCTCGGCGCGCGCCGTGTTCGCGTTCGCACGTGACGTACGCGCGCGGTTCGCGCTCCGGTTCGTCGGCTGCGGCGGCGGCTTCGGCATCGACTACGGCGAGGGCTGCTCGGTGCGTCCCGCGGACTTCGTGCGCGGGACGCTCGCGCTCCAGAAGGAGAGCGGGCTCGGCGATCTGGCGCTCACGTGCGAGCCCGGGCGGTCGATGGTGGGCGCGCACGGGGTGCTCCTCGCGCGCGTCGTGCAGCGCAAGATCGCGGGCGAGCGCCGCTGGACGATGATCGACGCGGGCATGAACGATCTCATGCGCCCCGCGCTCTACCAGGCGCGCCATCGCATCGTCCCGCTCTCGGTCGCGGCGGGCGCCGCGCTGCGCGAGTACCGCGTCGTCGGTCCGGTGTGCGAGAGCTCGGACGACTTCGGCGTGCACGAGCTGCCCGACGGACCGCTCGAGGCGGTGGCCATTCTGGACAGCGGCGCGTACGGCTACTCGATGGCGAGCCGCTACAACGGGCGCGCGCTTCCGGCGGAGGTGTTCCTCCGCGGCGGCGCGATCGCTCTCGCCACGCCGCGCCAGGCGCCCGAGGCCTGGGTGGACGACCGGCTGCGCGCCTCGGCGCTCTAGGCGCTGCGGATTTAGCTGATACGATCGCTGGCGATGCTGATCGCCCGCGCCTGCGCTCGCCTGTCGACCTTCCTCGTGCCCGCAGTGCTCCTCTGCAGTGCCGGCGCGGCCGTGGTCGCCTGTGACAACGAGGGACCCTCGACCATCGGCGGCCCGGGTCCGGGCGCGAGCAGCAGCGGCACGCCCGCGGGGCAGCCTCGCTCCTTCCGTACCGACGTCATCCCGGTGCTCACGAACACGTGCGCGGTCAGCTCGTGCCATGGCGACCGCAGCGGCAATCCGGGCGTCGGCATCTTCCTGCCGCTCGGCGATCCCGACGGGATCTACGCCGATCTGATGAAGGAGAGCGTCGAGGCCAAGGGCGCCAGGTTCGTCGTCCCTCGCGACGCGAGCAAGAGCTACCTGTTCGCGAAGCTCACGGGCGACATGTCCGCGTACGTCTCCGCCTGCGGCTCTTCGGGCTGCGGGCAGGTGATGCCGCCGCCGCCGATCGCGCGCCTCTCGGCCGCGGAGCTCGAGACCGTCCGCCTGTGGATCACCGAAGGCGCCGTCGACAACTGAGACGGGCGGCGGCTACTCGCTCGCCTTGATCTTCGGGATGCGCGCGGACGACGTCTTGCGGTGCGAGCCGGACACGGTGACGGCCGGCGGAGGCAGCGAGCCCGCGCGCAGCACCTGACCGTCGGTGACGATCTCGACGCCGACCGTCCGGCAGCGGCGGACCAGCCGATCGAGGTCGACCTGGGATGACACGAGCAGCCCGCCGGCGGGGGAGGGCTCGAGGAACAGCTCGGAGGTCGAGCGGCGCGTGCGGAGCAGCTCGCGCACGTTGCCGTCGTCGACCCAGAGAAACCCGCTGCAAGCGACGTACGAGCCGCGACCGACGACCACGCTCGCGGCGGCGAGCGTTCGCGAGAGCGACTCGGGTAGGGGCGCGAGCGCCTCGATGCGCTGGCGGAGCGCGTCCGCCTCGTAGCCGGCGGAGAGAGCGCGCGCGAGCGTCTGCGGGGCGACCACGAGATCGAGCGTCTCGGCGGCGCGGCCCACGTCGACGAACCCGAAGATGCCGAAGATGGAGCTCACCTTGGCGCCCGGCCCGAGCCGGAGGACGTGCGTGTCGAGGAACTTGGACGGCGTCCCGTCGTGCGCGGGCACCTTGTCGGCGACCAGCGCGCGCCCACGCGGCGTGAGGCGCAGCGCGATCTGCGGCTCGTCTCCCGCGCCGTCGTCCTCCCCGATGTCGAGGATGCCGAGCGCCGGCAGGCTGTCCATGATGATGCGCCGCGCGACCTCCATCGGAGCCACCGGCGGCACCGCGGCGCGCTCGGCCCACCGGCGGAGGAGGCGCTCGACGCCAGGGATGCGGTGGTCGGTGCGCAGGTAACCCTCGAGGCTCGCCCACGGGATCCAGCGGCCTTCACCGAGCTCACGCAGCGCCTCGAGCACGAGATCGCGGACGACGCCGCTCGCGCTGGAGTCACGCTGATCGGCGGGCAGCCGCAGCATCTCGGGATCGCTGCGCGCCTCGTCCCACGCGCCGCCGCGATGCCAGGCGAGGAAGAGCAGACGGGACAGCTCGTGCAGCTGCAGCGATCCGGGCGGGGCGCTCGGGCTGATCGCCGATGCGTCCCAGAGACCGATGGCGCGCGAGAGGGCGACGGCGAGCGCCACGGCCGAAGGCTCGCGGCCGAAGCGCGTCGCGAGCTTCGCCACGAGCGACTTCGGAGTTCCGATGCCGGGCCGCACCTCGTTGCCCGGCTCGCGGACGGCGAGGGCGAGCGCCATCGCGAACGCGCCAGGGTCGAGCGAGAAGCGCGCGCGTCGCGGGGCGTGATCGCCGGAGAGCACGAACGTCTTGACCTGCTCGCGGCGCTCCTCGCGCTCCTCGTGGCGCGCGCGGCCGATGATCTTCGCGACCTCGGTCGGCACCACGTGCCGGTTCGGATGCATCGGGATGAGCAGGCCGCGCCGCTCGAGCGAGAAGCCGACCCCGCGCCGCGACGGCGTTGCGCCCGACGCGGAGCGCAGGCGGAGCGGCTCGCGTTCGAGCTCGAGGAGCTCCTCGGTGTCGACCTCGCCGCCGAGCATCTCCACGCCGGCGAGCACGCGGCGTTCGGTGGCGCTCAGCTTCTCGAGCTCCGCCTCGAGCGTGTCGGGCTCGGACAGGATCTCCCACGCCGCCTCGAGCGACAGCGCGATCGGCGGGGTCGCCGGGCGACCGAGATAGTGGCCAGCGATGGCGCTCACGGTCTCGAACGGCGCCTGCGCGAGCAGGGCGCGGATGCCGCGCGGGTCCTCGCCCTCCCAGGAGCGCAGCTGCACGAGGTACGCGGCGGGGAAGAGGAGCTCGACCTGCGATTTCCCCTCTGAGCGCGCGAAGAGGATGCCGCGTTCGACGAGCGGCTGGAGCGCGGGGGGCACCGCCGTCACGACCAGCGTCCCGCGCGCCTCGGCGACGCGGTGGAGGAGCTCGATGCTCGCCGCGGGAAGGCGGCTCGGGTCGCGGAGGTCGGGCAGCGCGACGAGCGCACGCGCCACCTGCTGCGGCGGGTCGAGCCGCTTGGCAGGATCGATCCGCACGCCGAGGCGCGAGACGAGCGAGCTCAGCTCGGCATCGGGGAGCGCCTTGAGGATGTCTACGAGGCGCAGCGGCTTGTGGGAGCGAGCAGCCAAGAGATCGCCTCGATGCTACTCCAATCCCCGCCCGATGCACGCGCCGACGCGCGCTCGCCTCGTGTAAGCTCCGCGTCATGACCGCTCGCCGCTCCTCGCGTGCGCGTTCGCAAGCAGCCGCGGCGCCAGCGGCGGCCCGGGACGACGGCGTGAGGCTCGTGTGGCCGGGACGCACGTGGCGCATGGATCACGAGGACCCCGGTCTCGTCGAGCCGCGCCGCGTCGCGTGCGGATCACCTGCGTCGCGCGGAGGCCTGCGCGTCTGCACGCGTCCGTTCGATGTCACCCCGCCGAGCGCGTCATCGGTCGGCGCCCCTCCGGCGCGCATCGTTCGCGGTGACGTCCTCGACCTCGTCGACACGCTCATCGCCGAAGGCGCCTCCCGCTCCGTGGAGCTCGTCTACGTGGATCCCCCCTATGCCTCCGACCGGGACTACGTGGCCGAGGCGCGTCTCGATGGATCCGCGGACGGGCGCGTCGTACGCACACCCGCGTATGCCGACACGTGGGGGACGCAGCGCGGCGGCCTCGGCGCCTACCTCGACATGCTGGCGCCGCGGCTCGATGCGCTCGTGTCGCTGCTCGCGCCGTCGGGCACCATCTGGGTGCACGTCGACTGGCGCGCCTCGTACCTGGTCCGCGCGATCCTCGACGAGATCCTCGGCCGCGAGCAGTTCCTGAACGAGATCGTGTGGCGCCGCGCGCCCAACCTGGGACGACAGGCGACGAGCGGCCAGTTCGGGCGCACCCTCGACACCATCGTGGTCTACGGCCGTCCCGGCGCGAAGATCGTGCCGCCGACGCGCCTCGAGCCCATCGAGCCAGCGGCGATCCGGCAGGACGAGCAGGGTCGCTACTTCACGAGCGCGCCGCGCGGCGACTACACCGACGCGTCGATCGCGAAGCTCGACGCCGAAGGACGCGTGCACCGCACCGCGTCGGGCCGCGTCTACATCAAGTACTTCCTCGTCCAGGACGCCGCCGGCGTGTGGTGCCGCGAGCGGCGCGTCGACGCGCTCTGGACCGACGTCGCGCCGCTCCGTCACGCCGCCGCCTCCGAGCGCACCGGCTATCCGACGCAGAAGCCGCTCGCGCTCCTCGAGCGGATCATCCGGGCCGCGAGCCGCGAAGGTGACCTCGTGGTCGACGCGTTCGGCGGCAGCGGCACGACCGCGGTGGCGGCGCATGCGCTCGGCCGGCGCGTCGTCGTCTCCGACCGGAGCCCGGTCGCCATCGCCACCGCGCGCGCCAGGCTGCTCCGCGCCGGCGCTGCGGTGCGTGTCGAGCACGTGCCCGCCGGGCCCGCCTGTTCGCCGCCCGTTCCCGGCGCCGTCCCGCACGAGGCGCGCATCGAGGGCGACGACCTCTTCGTCGCGCTCGCCGCCACCGAGGAGCCGATGGCCTGGGCGATCGGCACCTTCGAAGGCGACGTCTTCGAGGCGGCCTGGCACGCCGAGCGCGTTCTCGGCAGCAAGGCTGCGCCCGCGCAGCGTCAGGCCTCGCTCCGCGCGGGCGCCACGTACTTCGTCCGCACCTGGGGCGACGACGGCACTGTGACCACTTCTCCCCTCGACCTCGGAGCCCGCTCGTGATCCTCCGCGACGCAGTCCACGGCCTCGTCTCCTTCGAAAGCGACGAAGAGCTCGTCATCCCCCGCCTCATGGACACGCCGGAGGTGCAGCGCCTGCGGCGGATCCGGCAGCTCGGCGTCGCCTCGGTCGCCTTCCCGGGCGCAGAGCACACGCGGTTCGCCCACGCGATCGGCGCGGCGCACGTCATGAAGCTGCTGCTCTCGAGGCTCCGCCAGATCCACGGCGAGCTCCCGTTCTGGCAACAGGTGACGAGCGAGCGCGCGCAGGACGCGCTCGCGGCGGCATTCCTCCACGACGTCGGGCACGGGCCGCTCTCGCACCTCTTCGAGGACGCGATCCCGGGCACCGCGCACCACGAGGAGTGGACCGAACGCATCATCCTCGACGCCTCGACGGGCGTGCACCAGGTGCTGATCAGCATCGACCCGCACATGCCCGAGCGCGTGGCAGCGCTCGTTCGCGGCGAGCACCCGCTGCCGTACCTCGCGCGCGCGGTCAGCGGAACGCTCGACGTCGATCGCTGCGACTACCTCCTCCGCGACGCGCACTCGACGGGCGTGCGCTACGGGGTCTTCGACCTCGACTGGCTGTTCCGCAGCCTCCGCTTCCAGCCCGCCGAGGTGCGGCGGTCCCTGCCGGGCGGTCCGTCATCGGGGATGGCGCAGGCGCCGGGGCTCGCGATCGACGGGTCGAAGGGCCTCCCCGCGATCGAGGCGTTCCTCCTCGCGCGGCTCTTCATGTTCCAGCAGGTGTACCTGCACAAGGCGACGCGCTCCGCCGAGTGGATGATCCGCACCGTGCTGGGCAAGGCGAGCTCCCTCATCGCCGAGGGTCATCGGCTGCCCGGGACGCCTCGCGGCATCGAGCTCTCGGCCCACGGCGCGCCGCCGTCGCTCGGCGACTACCTCGCCATGGACGACGCCGAGGTCTCGGTGGCGATGCATGCGTGGGAGTCGTCGGCCGACCCGGGCCTCGCCGACCTCTGCAAGCGCGTCCGCGCACGGAGCCTGTTCAAGACGTACGAGCTCCACGGCGAGCAGGCGCTGCCCGAGGGCCGCGCGCAGGCGCTCGCGATCGCGCGTGACGTGGCTGCCGCGCGCGGCTTCGATCCGGATCTCTACGTCGCGCTCGATGTCGCGAGCGACACGCCGTTCGGCGGCGAGGCCGAGCCGCTGATGGTCGTCTACGCGAAGGGCCCGGCGCGGCCGCTGAGCGACGTCTCCTTCCTCCTGGCGCGGCTCGCGGGACAGGTCATGTCGCGGGTCAGGCTGATCGTCGCGCCCGAGCTGCGCGACGACATCACCCGGGCGCTCGGGGCGTAGAGCCGATGATCAGGTCGTGCCTTGCCGCGGCGATCGGGCTCGCGGCGGCGCTCCTCCCGGGCGCCGCGGGGGCGGCGGGCGCTCCCGACACCTCGTACGAGCGGCTCGAGGGCGATCTGTCGGTTGCCGGCGCGGTGGGCGCGACGTTCGGACCACGCGCTCCTCGTGCGGCGCTCGACCTTCGCCTCCGTTACCTGTGGACCGCGGGGATCTTCGTCACCTACGATGACGGGCCGTTGCTCGGCAGCGCCGCCGAGCCGCGCCGCGCCCTCGCCATCGGGGCCGAGCTGCGCCCGCTCTTCCTCGCGCGGTGGCTGCAGGGCAAGGAGACGGGCCATCCTCGTCTCGATCTCGCCATCGACTCGCTGGGGCTCGAGCTCGGGGCGGTCTTCCAGCAGCCCGCGGGCGAGAGCTTCGGCAGCAAGCCGGGCCTGCAGGCCGGCCTCGGGCTCACGATCCCCTTCTTTCCGCGGGCGAGCGGCCTCGTGATCGGTCTGCACGGCGGCGCGCGCTGGAGCAACGCCATGCTGTCCGGCCGCGACGCCGAGACTCCTTCGGATCGGTCCCTCTTCGGACTCGTCACGGTCGGCTGGCAGCAGGCGTTCGGCGGGAACGTCGTCGATCTGGGCGACCGCGCCCCGTGATCGCGCGGGGCGGGCTGCTCCGGATGTTCCGGGAGGCGCTCGCCGAGCTCGACCTCCGCCCGCGCGTCGCCGCCGCCCTCGGCGCGGCTCCCCGGCGCGAGGCGCACGTCATCGCGATCGGCAAGGCAGCCCCGGCGATGGCGGCGGGCGCCCTCGATCGATGGGGCGAAGCGATCACGCGCTGCCTCGTGGTCGCGCCCGACGGCACGAGCATCGAGGCTCTTCGCAGAGAGGCGATCGCTGCCGCGGTGGAGCCCACGATCCTTCGCGCGGCGCATCCCTGGCCGGATCGCCGGAGCGTCCGCGCCGGCGAGGCATGTCTCGAGGCCGCGGCGCGCGCCGGGGCGGCGGGTGCAGCGCTCCTCGTCCTCGTGTCGGGCGGAGCGTCGGCGCTCGTGTGCGCTCCGAGCGCCGGCCTCACGCTCCGCGAGAAGCAGGCGATCACGAGGGCGCTCCTTCGCTCGGGCGCGTCGATCGGCGAGGTCAACGTCGTACGGAAGCACCTGTCGCGCGTGAAGGGCGGGGGACTGCTGCGCGCCGCCCGAGGCGCGGCGGTCACGACGCTCGTCGCGAGCGACATCGTGGGGGGCACCGTGAGCGACGTGGGCTCGGGCCCCTCGGTCCCGGACCCGACCACCGTGGCCGAGGCCCGCGCGGTGCTCCGTCGCCGCTCCCCCGAGCACCTTCACGTTTCCCTCGCGCGTTCGTTCTCGGGGGGCTCGGCGGCCCGCGAGAAGATCGTCGCCGCCCCGGAGCTGCTCGCGAAGGCGCTCGCGGGCCGGCTTCGGGGGCAGGGGCTCGACGCACGCGTACTGCCTTCGTCCGCCGCCCCGGTCGAGGAGCTCGCCGCCGAGTATCTGAACCGCAGCCGCGGTCCCATCGTCCTCGTCCGCGCCGCGGAGCCCTCGGTCGCGTTGCCGGCGCGCGCCGGAGCGGGCGGCCGTTCCGCGCACCTCGCGGCGCTCGTGGGACGAGGGCTCGCCGGGTCCCGTCGCGTGCTCTTCGCGGCGCTCGCCAGCGACGGCGTCGACGGCTCGAGCGAGACGGGCGGCGCCGTGGTCGATTCACGCTTCGCCGCGCGCGCTGCCGAGCGCCTCGGCGAAACAGCCCTGGACCGCGCCCTCGCCCGCTTCGACACGGGCCCGCTGCACCACGCGCTCGGCACCGCAGTGCCTTCGTCGCCCACCGGCCACAACCTGGCGGACGTGCACGTCCTCGTGGCCGGCTGAGCGGCTAGCGCTCGCGAGTCACGCCCGCGTCAATCATCACTTGCCGGCCGAGCCCGCGGGCGCAGCGGGCCGGAGCGCCGCCCACACCTGCTCGGCGAGCGCGCAGTTGTTGACCTGCCGTTTGATGGCGGCGCGCGTCTCGGGATCGCGAATCGCGTGCTCGCCCGCGAACTGGACGTCCGCCTCGGCGGTCCGGCGAAGGCGCGCGATCTCGGCGCCGGTCCTGAGGTTCACGATGAGGACGCGGACGGGGTGGGCGACCTGCTGGATCGCGTCCTCGTCGATGGCGCCGCCGTCCGCGAGGTCACGCGCCTCGGGCACGTCCTCGTCGAGGACCAGCAGGAAGAACTGCGCGCGCTTCACGATGTCGATGGCGACCGGGATCTCGTCCCGCTTCGCCTTGTCGTACTGCTGGCGGAAGACCCGGATCTTGTCCTTGTCGTCGGCGGCCTTCACGTCGCTGGCCCACTCGGGCGTGAGCACCTGCGTCGCCTTGTAGGCGCGGTGCAGGTTCCAGGGCTGCTCGGCGCCGCCCGCGCCGGCGTCGATCTCGCCGCGCGCGAGGGCCGCGTTCGGCTCGCGGAGGAGGCATCCCGCGAAGGCATCCTTCGTCGACTCGCGCGCATGCTTCCGGAGCGAGTCGAGGTCCTTCGCCTCGTCCACGCGGAGCCGGAGGTAGAGCCCGGGCGAGGCGCGGAAGTCCTGCTTCGCCGCGTCGAAGTCGACCTTGTCGCCGTCGAACTTCGCCGCGGCGCCCAGCGTGATCTTCTCGAGCCGGTCGCGCAGCGGCTGCCACTCGGCGCCGACCGTTGCCACCGCGGCGCGCTGCTGCGTGAGGATCTCCTCGCGCTCGCTCGCCAGCGTGCGGTCGTTGAACAGGTACGCGAGCACCAGCGTAACGACGACGGCCGCGCCGGCTACCAGCCAGACGCGGCCATCGATCTTTCCAAACTTCGAGCGCTTCCGCTCGGCACGTGCCGCGTGGACGGCCTTCAGCCCGATTTCACGCTTCTCGGGAAGAGGCTCGGCCACGCGCTCAGCTCACTCTTTGCCGCCGCCGCCGCCGCTGGTGGCCGCCTTGTTGACCATGAAGCTCACGTTCGGGTAGCCCGCGAAGGCCGCCGTCTGGAACACGCTCTTCACGACCACCGCGGAGACCTCCTGATCGATCTGGAGGACGACGACGCCGGGGAAATCCTTGCCCGGACGCGTCTGCTTCCAGAGCTCGCGCTGACCCTTGAGGATGTTGAACAGCTCGTCGATGCGCTGGAGGCGCTTGCTGTCCTCGATCGCGCGCGTGTTGCCCGCGGGCTGACCGTTGACCATCACCGAGCTGCCGGTGACGGCGACGATCGGTGCGTCGATCATGTCGATCGCGTGCTCCGCCTCGGGGAGGCGAACGCCCTTGCTCACCGGCGTCTCGCCGGAGGCGCTGAACGTCATGAGGAGGAAGACGACCGTGACGACGAGGAAGTCGATCATGCTCGTCAGCGAGAGACCCGCGGCGACGCTGCGCTGTCCGCCGCCGGCGACCCGCTTCTGGACGAACTTCAGCGGAACCGCATGCATCAGCCTTCGGCCAGGCTCGTGAATCGTCATGACGTAGTCCTCAGTTGACCGAGAAGGTGACGTTGAAGGCGGGGACCGACTCGGCCTTGCCGCCCACGTTGTACGGGCGATGGGGCTGGTAGATCGCGTCGATGACGCCGATCAGGTAGACGTAGGCCGTCTCGTTGTCGGTGTGGAGGATCGCCTGATCGAGCTTCTTGTCCGAGGGATCGCGGTGGGTACCGACGGTCTTCCACTCGGACTCGATCTTCGCGGCGAGCTCCGGGTACTTGATGGCCTTCTTGCCATCGCGAACGACGAGGTTGTCCTTGCGGGGCACGTCGACGGTGCTGATCACCGTGCCGGACTGCTTCCAGATGAGGACGAACTTGTCCGGGGTACGCATCTCGACGTGCAGCTGCTTCTCCGGCTCGACCTTGTCCGGCTCGACCTCGCGCGGCGGGCCCGGCACCTGGGCGTCCGCATTGATGCGGGCCATGTGCGACCACACTGCCGTGATGAGCAGGAACGAGATCGTGACCATGAGCAGGTCGATGAAGGGGATCATGTTGATCTCCGAATCGAGTGACCTGCGGCCGCCTCCGCCTCCGCCGACGCTTACACCACCCATGACTCGTGTACTCCGTGAAGGAAACGGCGAGGCCGACCGCGATGGGGCGGCCCCGCCCTCACATGGCTACAACAGAAACTCGGCGTTCGAGGGAGCAGGGCCCCCTCGACAGGGACTCACGCGGCGACGGCCGAGAGGTTCACCTTCTGGCGGTTCGTGACGACGAGGTTGAGCACCTGGACGCTCGCCTCGTTGATGTCGTCCTCGATCGCCTGGGTCTTGCCGTTGAGGACGGCGTACCCGATGAGGGCGATGAGCGCGACGATGAGGCCGAACGCGGTGCAGTTCATGGCCTCGCTGATGCCTTCGGCGAGGATGCGCGCCTTGTTCGACGGGTCGACGGACTCGCCGGAGACGGCGCCGAAGCTCGTGATGAGGCCCGACACGGTGCCGAGGAGGCCGGTGAGCATCGCGAGGTTCGCGAGGAGCGCGAGGTAGCCCGTGCGCTTCGAGATCCGGGGGATCTCACGGAGGGCGGCCTCGTCCATCGCGGCCTGGACCTCTTCGTCCGGGCGGTTGACCTTCACGAGGCCAGCCTGGCAGATGCGGGCGAGCGGAGCGTTCGCCGCCGAGCACATCTTCACGGCCTTCGCGACGTCACCCGAGAGGATGCACTTCTGCATCGTCGCGAGGAAGACGTCCTTGTTGATCGACGAGCCGTAAAGATAGAGGGCGCGCTCGATGATGATTCCGATGGTGATGATGCTCCAGAGGAGAATCACCGACATCATCACGAGGCCGCCTTCTTTGTAGTGCTTCCAGAGAGTAGCCATGTTCGCTGTTTCCTCGGCTGTGAACGGACGGTGAGCGTGCAAGCGGGGTCCGACCCGCTCGCGAGCGGCGCGGACGATATCGTCCCGCCGTCGAAAGACGCAAGCCTCGTGAGAGGCTCCCGGCAATCCGCGTGAAGTCTGCCGTCTAGGACCGCGAGACGTCAATACAGTTTGGGTCTCAATAGACCTTCGAGGGCCGCCCGGAGGTTGTTCGCGTGCCGTCAAAGTTTTGCAGTCTCACGGGCTTGCGGAATATTGCAGTGAGGCTGTAGGAGGTAGATTCCAGGTTCGTGTGCGATTCTGGAGCGGTGATCGTAAGCCGTGCACGTCGTTGACTTCGTTCGATTCGTCCGGGTATCGTGGCTCCGGCGCGGGAATTCCTGCGTGAGAGCGATTCCAGAAAGGAAGGTCGGGGATGTTCGTGGCTCTTCTGAGCGGCCTGGGTGTAGCCCCGGCAGCGGCAGCAGCCGGTGGTGAGAGTGGCAGCAGCGGCTTCATGGCCGCGTTCAAAGAGAACCCCACCTTCCTCTCGATCAACCTGGTGGTGAGCGCGATCGTGATCGCCCTCATCATCGAACGTGCGTCCTTCCAGCTCGGGAAGTACCGCGTGAACTCCAAGGAATTCTTCGCGCAGATCAAGAAGCTCGTGACGGCCGGCAACATCGACCGCGCCATCAAGCTTTGCGACGCGGGCGACTATCCGACCCTCCAGCTCGTGAAGGCGGGGCTCACGCACGCCAACAAGGGTCCGGACGAGATCGACGCGGCGATGAGCGAGAAGATCGGCGAGCTGAAGCCCGCGGTCGAGAAGCGCATCGGCTCGCTCTGGTCGCTCGCCAACATCGCGACCCTCATCGGTCTGCTCGGCACGGTTCTCGGCCTCATCCACACGTTCGGCGCCGTCTCGGCCCCGGGCCTGTCGGCCGCGGATCGTCAGCGCATCCTGGCGAACGGCATCGCGGAGGCCATGTACAACACGGCGATGGGCCTCGGCATCGCCGTCATGTGCATGATCGCGCACCTGATCCTCCACCAGCGCGCGAAGAACATCCAGCACGACCTCGACGCGACCCAAGAGCGCGTCTTCAATCTCCTCACGATCCAGACGCGCCCCGGCGGCTACTGATCGGGGGACCCGTGGCAGCAGCCGAAGAAAAGCTGAGCGCAGCACAGCGGAGCAAGATCCGCCGTCTGTCCGCGCCGAGAGAGCTGTCGCCCGATGAAGAGGGTGGCGAGCTCAACATCGTCCCGTTCCTCGACATCGTCACGAACGTGCTGATGTTCGTCCTCGCGACGGTCAGCGTCACCTTCACGGCGACCATCGACACGTTCCCGCCGCGCGCCGGAAGTGGCGCGCGCGCTCCGACGACGCCGACCCTCGGCCTCACCGTCCTGGTGGTGCCCGAGGGCTTCAGCCTCAAGGCGCGCGGCGGCAACGTCGCGCCGGGCTGCTCGGACACGGGTCCGGGCGTCGCGATCCCCACCAAGGGCACCGACTACGACTACGACTCGCTGAAGGCGTGCGTGAACAAGCTGAAGGGCTCGTCCGCTGACTTCAAGGACGAGACGGGCGTGACGATCAGCGCCAATCCCCAGATCCCGTACCAGGTCGTGATCAGCACCATGGACGCCGTTCGCAGGAACGAGGCCGGCGAGGATCTCTTCCCCGAAGTGTCCTTCGGCATCGCTCGGTAGAGGAAAGAGGCGATCATGGCGAACCTTCCTCCGAACCCGGGCGCGCCCGCTGCTGCCGCGCCGCTCCCGCGACAGAAGCCGGCGAGCATGGCTCGCTACAAGCGCGCGCTGCGGAAGGAGATCCGCCGCAAGAACGCCGAGCCCGAGATCAACTTCCTCAACATCACCGCCATGCTCGACATGATGACGATCATCCTCGTCTTCCTGCTCAAGAGCATGAGCTCGTCGTCGGCGTCGCTTCCGCAGTCGAACGACCTCACGATCCCGAAGAGCGTGCTCACCACCGAGGCCTCGCAGGAGGGCGTCGCGGTGCTCATCTCGCGGAGCCAGATCGTCGTCGACGACAACACCGTCTGCACCGTCCCCGCCGACGCGACCCACGGCGTCGAGGCGAAGTACAAGCGCAGCGGGCCGACCGACCTCTACATCGTGCCCCTCGCGAATGCCCTCCAGGGCTGGCGCGAGCGCGATCGTCAGGTGCGCCTGGCGACGGGCAAGGACCCGAGCTCGAGCGAGGCCATCGTCATCGCGGACTCCGGCACGCCGTACCGGCTGCTCGTCGAGGTGCTCTTCACGCTCGGTCAGTCCGAGTTCGCGAAGTTCCACCTGATGGTCCTCCAGTCGTCCGGCGCCAAGTAGCGCGCTCGCAGCACGCACGGCGCGCATGAAGAAGCGCGGGTCCTGCTCGGCAGGCCCGCGCTTTCTCGTTTTCGCGCTTCGTCGCTTCCGCGGGCACCGCTCGCGCAGCGCCGACGCGGTCAGGCGCTCACTTCGTGACGCAGATGTTCGCGAGCGGGTAGCAGCACTGCGTCGCGGCGCACGGGCAGGGGGCCGCCGCGCCGGCCGCGATCTGCGCCGCGTAGTAGGCGGACTTCAGGCCGTCGCTCAGATCGCAGGCGACGGTCGACGTGCCGCTGGACCCGCTCGAGCCGGAGCTGCCGCTCGACCCGCTGGAGCCGCTGGAGCCCGAGCTGCCGCTCGACCCGCTGGAGCCGCTGGACCCCGAGCTGCCGCTGGAGCCGCTGGAGCCGGAGCTGCCGCTGGACCCCGAGCTGCCGCTGGATCCGGAGCTGCCGCTCGAGCCGCTGGAGCCCGCGTCGTTGCCGCCGCTCGACGTGTCGGGAAGCTTCGCGCCCGGGTCCTCGGGCTTCGCGGGATCCTTCGCCGTCGCGTTCGCCTGGGCGGAACCGAGGTCGTCCTCGGGCGAGGTCGCGCAGGCGGTGGCCGCGGAGATGAGGGTCCCGAGCGTCAGGACGAGAGCGCAGGTGAGGGCGGGGCGGCGCATGATGATCGGTACGCTACCAGTGCAGCTTTGTGCCCGGATCGCGCGACGTACAAGAGAGACGCGCAGGTGACTCCTACCCCGTCACCGGGCCGAGGGGCGGCGCGCGCTCGTGCTCGGATTCTGGACATGGCGCGCGAGACCCGTGAAATAGGTACTTCGTGAAGATGCGCGGCCGCCCGGAGGACCTCTCGCTCGCGGAAGCACGGCGCATGGCGCTCGCCGCCCAGCGTCTCGACGGGCCGCGTCCGACGTCCTCCTCGCGCGCCGCCCTCCTCGCGACCGCGTCGCGGCTCGGCGTCCTGCAGATCGACGCCGTGAATGTCCTCGCGCGCGCTCACTACGTGCCGCTCTTCAGCCGCCATGGCGCGTACGACGTCGAGCGGCTCGATCGCGCCGCCTACCGCGAGCCGCGTGCGCTGTTCGAGTACTGGGCGCACCAGGCGTCGCTCGTTCCGGTCGCCATGCAGCCGCTCTTCCGGTGGCGCATGGAGCGGGCGCAGCGCTCGGTCGGCATCTACGCCGGCCTCGCGCGGTGGGCGAAGGCGCGGCGCGCGTACACGAACGAGGTCCTCGCCGAGGTCCGGGAGCGCGGCCCCCTCCGCACCGGCGAGCTCACGTCCTCGACGCCTCGTCAGGCGGGCGGCTGGTGGGGATGGAACGACGCGAAGCGCGCCCTCGAGTGGCTCTTCTGGGCGGGCCTCGTGACCACCTCCTCGCGGAAGAACTTCGAGCGCCTCTACGACGTCCCGGAGCGGGTCCTGCCGGCGGCGGTGCTCGCGGCGCCGACCCCCTCGGTCGCCGACGCGCAGCGTGAGCTCGTTCGCCACTCGGCCCGCGCGCTCGGCGTCGCGACCGACGACGACCTCGCCGACTACTACCGCCTCAAGCTCGGCGAGGTGCGGCCCCGGCTCGCCGAGCTGCTCGAGGAGGGAGCGCTCCGGAAGGTGACGGTCGAGGGCGTCGACAAGCCGATGTACGTGGAGCGAGACGCGAAGCTCCCGCGGGCGGCCACGGGCCGCGCCCTTCTCTCGCCGTTCGACCCGCTCGTCTGGTACCGGCCCCGCACCGAGCGGCTCTTCGGGTTCCGGTACCGGATCGAGATCTACACGCCGGAGCATCTGCGCGAGCACGGCTACTACGTCCTTCCGTTCCTTCACGGGGAACGCCTCGCCGCGCGCGTCGACCTGAAGGCCTCACGCGCCGACGGCGCGCTCCTCGTCCAGGCGGTGCACCTCGAGCCCGGAAGCGATGCCGCCGAGACCGCCGCCGCGCTCGCCCTCGAGCTCTCCGAGGTGGCGACGTGGCTCGGGCTCTCACGCGTCGTCACGACGCGCAAGGGATCGCTGGCCCGGGCGCTCGCCGCAGCCCTGGAGGGCTAGCGCGCGGGTCAGATGCTCGAGAGAAGGCCCGTCGTGCGCGCGGGCGAGAGGTAGTAGCGGCGCATCGACACGTTCATGAGGAGCCCGATGCCGATCATGATCGTGAGCACGCTCGAGCCGCCCGCCGAGAAGAGCGGCAGCGTCACCCCGACCACCGGCAGGATGCCGGTGACCATCCCGAGGTTGAAGAAGGCATGCCAGAAGATGAGCGACCCGACGCCCACCGCGAGCACCGCGCCGAAGCGGTCCTTGGCGGTCGCGGCGATGCGCACCGACCACAGCACGAGGAACATGTAGAGCCCGACCAGCACGAGGCAGCCGAGGAATCCCCAATCCTCCGCGAAGACCGCGAAGGGGAAGTCGGAGTGCTGGTCGGGCAGGAAGAGGAACTGGTTCTGCGTCCCGCGCATGAAACCCTGGCCCGTCCAGCCGCCGGCGCCGATCGCGACGCGCGCGTGGTGAGCGTGCCAGCCGGACCCGAGGAGGTTCGCCTCCGGGTTCATGAACACCAGGATCCGCTGCTTCTGGTAGTCGCGCAGCACGTACGCCCAGGCGAGCGGCGCGGCGATGGCGAGGCTGACGATGAGCGCCACGAGGCTCTGCCAGCGGATCTTCGTGAGGAGGCAGATCGTCGCGAAGATCAGGGTGAGGATGAGCGCGGTGCCGAGGTCGGGCTGCTTCAGGATGAGCAGCATGGGCACGGCGGTGAGCGCGGCGGGCGCCAGCAGGTCCTTGAGGGTTCGCTCCTCGGTGCGCGGGTCGTCGTGCAGGTACTTCGCGAGCGCGATGATCATGAAGAGCTTCATGAACTCGCTCGGCTGGAAGCTGAAGCTGCCGATCTGGATCCACCGCGAGCTGCCGCGGATGTCCTTGCCGAGGATGAACACGAGGAGCAGCAGCACGATGCCGACCCCGTAGACGACGTACCCGAGGCGCTCGTAGTGCCGGTAGTCGATGACCGTGACCACCGCGGCGAGGATGCCGCCCAGCACGAGCCAGTACACCTGCTGGACGTAGATGTCGGAGAGGGCGGCGCGCGAGACGCTGGTTGCGGAATACAGGTTCACGACGCCGATGACGGCGAGCGCCGAGGCGGTGAGGAACAGCGCCCAGTCGAAGTTGTCGCGCGGCATCCCGAAGAAGCGCGCCTGCTCGCGGCGGCTCCTCATGGCGCGGTCTCCGGGGCGGGCGCCGGCGGGATCACCGGGTCGGGCGGATCCTCGGGACGACCGGAGGGCGGGCCGGTCAGCGGGTCGAGCGGCGACGGCTCGTCGAACGCCGGGTCCGGCCGAGCGGCCTGGCCCTTGGCGGCGGGCTTCGGCGGCGGCGCCTTCGGCTCCTTGCCGCGGGCCGCCGGCTTGAGCCGCGCGAGCGCGAGCCGGTGGTAGTCGCGGATGATCTGGACGGCGAGCGGCGCCGCGATCGTCGGGCCGGAGCCGCCGTGCTCGACGAGCACGACGACCGCGATCTCGGGGGACTTCGCCGGCCAGTAGGACGCGAACCACGCGTGGTCGCGCGCGAGGTACCAGGCCTTCTTCGGGTCGTCGCCGCCGGTGTTCACGTACCCGGTCTGCGCCGTTCCGGTCTTGCCCGCGATCTCGAGGGAAGGGTCGCGCACCGGATAGGCGGTGCCCTTCGGATCGTTGACGACCGCGAAGAGCGCCTCGTTCACGCGCGCCAGATTCTCGGGGGCGACCTTCGCCTTCTGGCGCACGCGAGGCGGGAAATCCTGCACGACGGAGCCATCGGTGGTCTCGACCGCGCGAACGAGCTGCGGGGAGTACACGGTGCCGCCGTTCGCGAGCGCGGCGTAGGAGAGCGCCAGCTGCAGCGGCGTCACGGTGGTCGCGCCCTGACCGATGGCGGTGTTCAGCGTGAAGCCGATGCGGAACTGGCCGCGGTAGCGGAGCGCATACCAGCTGCGCGTCGGGATGCGCCCTGCCGACTCGGGATTCACGCCGAGGCCGGTCTTCTGGCCGAGGCCGAACTCGGTGGCGACGCGCGCGATGCGGTCCATGCCGACCGCCTCGGCGAGCTTGAAGAAGTAGATGTTGCACGACTCGGCGAGCGCGTCGTGCATGTCGACCTTCCCGTGCACGTGGGTGCAGTGGAAGATGCGGCGACCGAACGAGAGGTAGCCGTCACACCGTTCGTGCTCGGCGGGGTCGACGAGCTTGTCCTCGAGGGCGGCGAGCGCGCTGAACGGCTTGAACGTGGAGCCCGGCTGGAACGCGCCGCTCACGTTCTTGTCGAGCATCGGACGGAGCGGGTCGGTGTAGAGCTTGTTGAAGCTCTCGCGGATGCGGTCGCGCCCGGCGCCGCCCGACAGATCGTTGGGGTCGAAGTCGGGCTTGCTGTAGAGCGCGAGGAGCCGGCCGGTGCGGACGTCGACCACCACCGCCGAGCCCGCCGCGTGCGGACGCATGGCTCGCTCGATGGCCTGCACGAGCTCGATGTCCATGGTGAGGCGGAGATCGCGCCCGGAAAGAGGCTCCTGGCGGGCGGGCGCGTCGAGCAGGCGCTCGGCGTCCGGTCCGGTGCGGTAGCGGCCGCGCGCATCGACGACGCGCTTCTCCCAGCCGCGCTGCCCGCGCAGGTAGCTCTCCCACGAGCGCTCCACGCCGGTCGCGCCGATCGTGTCGCCCGGCTCGTAGCCGAGGGGGTTCGCCTTCTGGCGCTCCTCGGCGGTCATCGTCTCCCAGCCCTGCGGGCGGAAGCGGCCGAGGGCCTCGGCGTCGATCTCGGCCGTGTACCCGATCGTGTGGGAGCCGAGATGCTTGTACGGGTAGTACCGGATCGGCTGGCTGATGACCTCGGCGCCCGGGATCTCGCTGGCGTGCTCCTTCAGCTCGGCGGCGATGTCGCGCGAGAGATCCTCGCGGACCACGATCTGGCGCCAGCACGGCGAGTGATCCTCGTCGGTGACGCACGCGTCCCGGATGCGCTGCGTGAACCGTGCGCGCTCGTCGGGGTTCAGCCGCAGCGTGTCGGCGATGCGGTTCCACGAGTCGGGCTCGTCCTTCGGGATGACGCCCGCGCGCACCGGACGCGGCGGACGGGCGCTCGGCATCACCCGGCCCGGAACGATGAGCACGTTGAACGAGGGCCGGCTCGACGCGAGCACGCGGCCCTGGGAGTCGCGCACGATGCCGCGCGTGGTCGGGATCGTGATGCGCCGGATGACGTTCTCGTGGGCGGTCTGCGCGTACTCGCTGCCCTTCACGACCTGGAGCTGGAAGAGCCGCACGCCGATGATCGAAAAGGCGAGGAAGCAGCCGAGCGCCAGCCACCGGTAGCGCTTCCGGAACTCGCTGACGTCCGACCGGGGAACGAGAAAGGCGCTCACGCGTTCCTCGGTGCGTCCTTGCCGCCGGACATCGTGGCCTGGTGGATGCGCTGCGCGAGGCGGAACACGAGCGGCGCGACCGCCCCGGTGGCGATGACGTGCGGGAGCGTGAGCGGATAGAGCGTGCGCGGGACCCACGCGTCGCGCCCGAAGATCGCGAGCAGCACCAGCAGCATGACGCTGTGCACGAGCGTGAACGCGAGCGCGAGCCCGACCTGCATGAGCATCGTCTGCGCGGCGAGCCGGACGCCGGCGGCCCGCGCGAGGACGTAGAGCGCGACGTAGGTCGACGTGTAGAGCCCGATCGGGGCGACGCCCACGAGATCGGACAGGTACCCGAGGGCGAACGCGACGCTCGCGCCGCGGACCAGCGAGTACTCGTGCACGCCCATGAAGAGGATGAGCGGCAAGACCAGCGAAGGCACCAGCCCGGGCGCGCTGAGATCGTGGTCGGCGCGGACGATGAAGCCGATCACGCGCAAGACCAGGCCGAGCAGCCGGAACAGGTTCGACTGCACGACGAGCAGGATGACGCCCGCCACGAAGAACGCGGTGTTCCTCATCGCGGCGCCGCCGCCTTCGCGGAGGCCGCCGGCTTGCCGGTCGGCGCGTCCTCGTCGCCGGTGCCGAGGGCGGCGACGATGAGAACCGCCTCGAGCCGCGAGAAGTTCACGGTGGGCGTCGCCTCGATCTCCTGGTCCCGGCCGGGCTCGCGCTTGACGACCTTCGTGACGCGCGCCACGGGAAGGCCCTTCGGGAACTTCTTGCCCTTGCCGCTCGTGACGAGGAGATCGCCGATCTCGACCTCGTCACGCGAGTCGACGTTCTCGACCTTGCAGGCGTAGCGCGTGGGATCGCCGGTGCCGCGCACGAAGCCGCGCGCGTGCGTGCGCTCGTCCTCGATGTCGATGCCGAACGCCGCGTCCACCGAGAGCTGTACGTCGACGAGGTCGCCGGCCACGCGAAGGACCGCCCCGACCACGCCATCCGGGCTGATGACCGGCATGTTGGGACGGATGTTGCGCGAGCCGCGATCGAGCACCACGCGCGTGACCCGGAAGAACTCGGTGAAGTCCTTGCCGACGACCTGCGCGCTCACGAGGTCGCCGGGGAGGGACTCGCGGAGCTGCAGCAGCCGGTGCAGCTCGCGGTTCTCCGTCTCCTTCTGCTCGAGCCGGTGGACCTGCTCCTTGAGGCGGGCGTTCTCGTAGGCGAGCCGCTCGTTGTCCGCCTTCACGTCGACGAGGTAGACGTAGCTCTCCCACAGGTTCGACACGCCGCGCGCCAGGCTCGAGGCGGCGAACTCGATGGGCGCGCTGATGCGCAGCACCACGCGGTCGAGGCCGTTCAGGTTGTCCGGGCGCTTCATGTTGGAGCGCAGGAAGAAGAACGGAACGGCGAGAAGGACGATCACGATCGCCGCGTCCCGGTACCGCTTGAACGCCGACACCCTGCGTTACTCCGAGGAAGCCACGAGATGGGTCAGGCCGGGAGCGGCCTAGCCGATCGTGACCTCCTTCAAGAGCTCCATGTGGTCGAGCGTCTTGCCACTGCCGAGGACGACCGCGCTGATCGGATCGTCGCAGACCATGACGGGGAGGCCGGTCTCCTCGCGGAGGAGCACGTCGATGTTCTTGAGCAGGGCGCCGCCGCCGGTGAGCACGATGCCCTTATCGACGATGTCGGCCGCGAGCTCGGGGGGCGTCTTCTCGAGGGCGAGGAGCACGGCCTCGACGATCGCATTCAGCGGCTCGCTGAGCGCCTCGCGGATCTCGTCCGAGTTGACCACGACGGTCTTCGGGATGCCGGCGACGAGGTCGCGGCCCTTCACCTCGGTCGTGATCTGGCGCTCGAGCGGGTAGGCGTTGCCCACTTCCATCTTGATGCGCTCGGCGGTCTGCTCGCCGATGGCCAGGTTGTACTTGCGCTTGAGGTAGGCCTGGATGGCCTCGTCCATCTTGTCGCCGCCGACGCGGACCGACTGCGAGTACACGATGCCGGCGAGCGAGATGACCGCGACCTCGCTCGTGCCGCCGCCGATGTCGACGACCATGTTGCCGGATGGCTCGGTGATGGGGAGCCCGGCGCCGATGGCCGCGGCCATCGGCTCCTCGATCAGGTAGACCTCGCGGGCGCCGGCGCCCTCGGCCGACTCCTTCACCGCGCGCTTCTCGACCTCGGTGATGCCGAAGGGGACGCAGATGATGATCCGGGGCTTCACGAGCGTGCGGCGATTGTGCGCACGGGCGATGAAGTAGCGGAGCATCGCCTCGGTGATCTCGAAGTCGGCGATGACGCCGTCCCGCAGGGGACGGACCGCCTTGATGTTGCCGGGCGTCCGCCCGAGCATCTCCTTCGCCTCGCGCCCGACCGCGAGGACCTTGTTGCCGCCGCGCGCGTCGCGCTGGACGGCGACGACCGACGGCTCGCAGGAGACGATGCCCTTGCCCTTCACGTAGATGAGCGTGTTGGCAGTCCCGAGGTCGATCGCGAGATCGTTCGAGAACAGGCCGTGCAGCCAGTCGAAGATCATCGGTTCATCTCGGTACGGGGCATGGGGTTCACGCGAGCCGGCGGGTCATAGCACAGGGGGGAGGAGTGTCTACCCTGGCCCAACCCACGCGGCCGCACGCGCCGGACGGAAGCTCGCGGAGAAATGCAGAAAGCCCGCGACCTTGTGGGTCGCAGGCTCGCTCGAACCGCGAAACAGCAGCGATCAGCCCTTGCTGATCTTGCCTTCCTTGTGCGGGAAGTGCTTCCGGCACACGGGGCAGAACTTCTTGATCTGGAACTTCTCCGCCATCGTGCGCTTGTTCTTCGTCGTCACGTAGTTGGCGCGATTGCAGTTTTCGCAGCTCATCTTGATGATGTCACGCATGATTCTTCTCCAGCTGGCGGGGCCAGCGAAACGCGAGGAGTCCTCGTCCTCGACGAGCAGCCTTGGAAGGGCAACCTAATTGGCTCGATAGGCACGGTCAACGTGCCTAATCAAGTTGGCTCGGCGGCGCGCCGGAAGCTCAGTCGTCGTCCTTGTCGGGGACGGCGCTCGAGCGCCAGTCGAAGTCGTCGCCGCCGGTGCTGCGCTCACGCTTCCCGCCGCCGCCCTTCTTCTTCGGGGGACCGCCCTCGACGCCGCCGTCGGTCGCGGGGCCCTTGCGGCGCCGGTCCGTGTCGAACGTCTTCCGGGAGGCCGGCATCGCGTTGGGGCCGAAGCCCGGGGGAGGCGGACCGCCGTAGCTCGGCGGACCGCCGAAACCACCGCCGCCGCCGCCACCGAAGCCGCCGCCACCACCACCGCCGCCGCTGAATCCACCGCCGCCGCCTCCGCCGCCACCGGCGCCGGCATAACCGCCGCCTGCAGGACGCTCACCCTTCGGATGGGCGATGTTGACGATGAGACGACGACCGCGCATGTCGGCTGTCTTGAGCTGCTCGGACGCGGTCTTCGCGACCTCGGAGCTCGCCATGGTGACGAAGCCGAAGCCGCGCTTGCGGCCGTCGGGATCCATCGGGAGGTGGACGCGGACCACCGAGCCGTCGCCGCACACGCCGTTGATCAGCGTCTCGACGTCCTGCACGGTGATGTCGTACGGCAGGTTGCCGACGTACAGCGTGCGGTCGGGGGACTGCGGTCCCGCCCCTCCGCCAGGGCCACCTGGGCCGACCGGGCCGCCAGGACGAGGTCCGGCGGAGAACGGCGCGCCCACGGAGCGGGGACCGCTCGACATGGGAGGGCGCTCGCCGCCGCGCGGCGGCTCCTGCTGGAACGGGCGCACGGAGATCGAACGACCGCCTTGCAGCGACCCGTCGAGCGAATCGCGCGCAGCCTGGGCTTCCGCTGGCGACGACATCGTCACGAAGCCGAACCCGCGCGGGCGACCCGTGGTTCGATCCTTCGGGAGGCTGACGTTGGCGACCTTGCCGCCCGTAGCCTCGAAGATCGTCTTCAGCACATCTTCCGAAACACTGTCGGGCAGTCCTGCCACGAACAGCTTCGCATCCTCGTTCTGACCCGCCATGCCGATGACCTTGATAATCTCCCAGAGCGCGCGCAGACCTCGACCGATACGGACGGGGCCCCGCGACAAGGGCACGATATCCCGAACCTCGGCTACGTCAACTCACCCGTTACCGCCAAGTGACGAAGTTTCCGGTTCGGCGAGCTCGCCGGCCTCGTTCGGCTCGCCCGGCGACGGCAACTCGGGCGCGCCCGGCACGGTGAGGACGCGGCGCGCCGGGATCGTGATGGTGAAAGTCGCGCCCTGACCGGGCTCGCTCTCGACCCAGGCGCGGCCGCCGTGGCTCTCCGCGATGTGCTTCACGAGGGCGAGGCCGATGCCGCTGCCGCGCGCAGGCGAACGGGATCGCTCCGCTTTTTCGTCCCGGCCCTCCCGGCCCTCGCGCGCTTCACGGGCGGTCAGGCGCACGAAGCGCTCGAAGATCCGGTTCCGGTCCTCGCGCGCGATGCCCGGCCCCTCGTCGCAGACGTCGATGCGGACGCCCCCCTCGTGGGAGGAGGCCCGGACGCGGACGTCTCCCCCGGGCGCGTACTTCAGGGCGTTGTCGACGAGGTTCACGACCGCGAGCTGGATGGCGCGCTCGTCGATCCGGGCGGGCGGCAGGTCAGCCTCCACCTCGAGCACGAGCCTCGCGCCCTCGCGTTCCGCCCGGTAGCGATAGACGTTCGCGGCGCGGCTCACCGCGTCGCCGACGTCGCCCTCGGCGAACTCGTAGCTGCCGCGGCCGCGTTCGAGGCGCGCGAAGTCGAGCACGTTCTCGATCAGGGCCGACAGGCGCTCGCTCTCGCGCACGATGATATCGAGGTACTCCTTCTTCTTCGCGTCGGTCGCGACGCGCCCCGACTGGAGCATCTCGGCGAACATCCGGACGAGCGCGAGCGGGGTCTTCAGCTCGTGGCTGACGTTCGCGACGAACTCGCTCTTCAGCGCGGAGATGCGACGCTCCTTCTCCGAGACGAGCACGATGACGATCGCGCCGATCACGATGACGATGCACGAGAGCGACACCATCGTGATCTCGAGCATCCGCCGGTTCTGCACGCGGGCTGCGATCTCCTCGCCGGCGAGCGGCGAGACCTGGACGCGCCAGTTGTAGAGCGTGGTCGGGAAGCGCACGCCGACCGTGAACTCGCCGGAGCGGAGCGGCGGGCCGTAGATGATGCGGCCCTCCTCGTCGACGACGTTGACGCGGCTCGCGGCGCTGCGCGACGGCGCGGGGGTCGCGCCGGGCAGCGTCGCCTCCGCGTAGAGCATGGGGAGCGTCTCGCGGACGATGCGCCCGATGTCGTGCCACGCCACGACCAGGTAGCGCTTTCCCTCGTGGACGCGCTGCCAGTAGCTGAGAAGGTAGCTCTGACCTGCGTATTCGCGGTGGAGGTGACGGAGCTCGTCGGGGGCCTGCGCGCCGAGCTCCATGTCGCCCAGCATCCGGTCGACGAGCAGGCGGCGGAAGCCCTCTTCCTCGGCGAGCGCTCCGGTGGCGCGCGAGGCGAACGCCAGCACCGTGTGCGTCTCGTCGAGCACGAGGATCGCGCGGACGCTCGGCGTCTCGCGCTGCGCCGTCGGGAGCCAGCGCTCGGTCAGCACCTCCATGCGCGATGGATCGGCGACCGCGACGACGACGTTGTCCTGGTCGATGATCTGCCGGTCGACGCGGTTCGCCTTTTCGGTGGCGAGGGCGAGCGTCGCCTCGAGCACCGACTGCTGGCGGAGCGTGTCGATCTGGAGCGTCGTGCGGAACGTGAAGTACGCGAGCACGACGACCGCCACCACCACGAGGGGCAGCAGGACGAACTGCTTCAGCCGTTCACGCCAGCGCGACATGGTGCACGCCGGACCGTAGCACCCGGGACGCGCGCCGAGCTACGCGCGGGCGGCGTTCTGGATGCGCGAGCTGTCGATGACGATGCCGCGCGAGCCGAGGTACTCGGCGAACTGCTCGGCGATGTACGTCATCGCGTTGCCCTCGTCCTCGGTGAACGGCATGCCGTCGAGGGGGTTGATGATCTCGAGGGCGCCGAGCGCGCGGCCGGCCTGCATGATGGGCGCGACGATCAGGCTGCGGCTGCCGCCCAGCTGGCGGTACCGATCGGCGGTCGCCTTTTCGGCATCGGCGACGACGAGCGCGCGGCGCTTGCGGGCGGCCTCGCGGAGCAGCTCGTCACCCTCCGCCGAGCGCATCGTGAGGAGGCGGGAGGTCTCCTTGCCACGCGTGCAGGCGACGACCCACTCGCGCTTCTCGATGTCGAAGAAGTGGATGAGCGCGGCGCGCGCCGGGAGCACCTCGGTGGCGAGCGCGAGACAGAACTGCCCGCCGTCGAGCGCGTCGCGGAGGAAGTGGAGATCGTGCATCGACTCGAAGAGCGACGTGATGAGCTCGTCGCCGCTGACGCGGCCGCGCACGAAGCGGCCCGACGGCGTCCGCACCATGCCGGCGCCAGGCGCGGCGGCGGCCTTCATGGGATCGGCCTCGACGTAGGAGACGGCCGGGGCAGCGGCGGCGGCGGGCGGGAACCCGGAGGGATGGGCGGCCTGCGGCGGCGGGAATCCGGAAGGCTGGCGCGCCGCGGCTTGCTCGCGTGCGGCTTGCTCGCGTGCGGCCTGCTCGCGTGCGGCGTGCTCGGCGGCTTGTTGCTGCGCGGCCGCCTGCTCGCGTGCGGCCTGCTCACGCGCGGCCTGTTCAGCGGCTTGTTGCTGCGCGGCGGCCTGCTCGCGTGCGGCCTGCTCACGCGCGGCCTGTTCAGCGGCTTGCTGCTGCGCGGCCAGTTGCTCACGCGCCGCCTGCTCGCGTGCGGCTTGCTCGCGCGCGGCCTGCTCGCGTGCGGCCTGTTCAGCCGCTTGCTGTTGAGCGACCGCTTGCTGCTGAGCGGCCTGCTCACGCGCGGCCTGCTCACGCGCCGCTTGCTCGCGCGCCGCTTGCTCCCGCGCGGCCTGCTCGGCAGCCCGCTGCTGCGCCGCCGCCTGTTCGCGCGCCGCCTGCTCGGCCGCCTGCCGCGCCGCGGCGTTCAGGTCGACTGCCGGCGCGCTGGCCGGCACGCTCGACGGCGCGACGTC
>JAQBQL010000274.1 GCA_028287035.1 Labilithrix sp.
GTGTCCAGCGTGCCCGATCCGAACGGGGTGCCCGCGCCGGTGCCGCCGCCGCCCGAGCCTGCGCCCTTCAGCCCCGAGCCGCCGCCGCCGCCGAGGACGACGGTGCTCGAGTTGAGTCCGGACAGCGCCGACGACACCGAGTTGATCGACTTGAGGGTGTTCTGGATCTCCTTGCCGGTGTCGCCCTCGAGGACCTCGCTGAGGCCGCCGAAGTGCTGCGACGGCTTGATCTCGCCGGTGGTCTGCGTGTGGTCGGCCGGGCCGTTCAGACCGAGCTTGCCCTCGTCGCCCTTCATCTTCTTGCCGCCGCCCTGGGGCTTCTTGTCCTGGGCGCCGGGATCCTTCACGCCCTTGCCGCCGCCTTGATCGGCGCCCGCGAGCGCGGGCTCGGGGGGCGGCGCCGGCTCGATGAGCGCGCGCTTCAGGCCGAAGCGCGAGGCGTACTCGTCGGGGTTCGTCAGCTCGATGGGCTTGGCGAGCGGCGGCGGCGTCATCAGCGTGCGCACGAGACCGAGGAGCCCGAGGTGGAGGATGGCGCTGCAGAAGACAGCGAGGATCGTGAGCAGCTCGGGCCCGCTCCACGACGTCATCGCGCTCGGCTGCGAGGTGTACTGGAAGAAGATCGAGAGCTGCCCGTACTGGATGAGCCCGAAGTCGCCGGGCATCACCGGGACCGGGGCGCCGGCGCGCGCGATGGCCACCGGATCCTCGGCGCGCCCCCGCAGCGTGAGCAGGCCGCCCACGCAGCCGCGCGTGTCGAGCTCCCACCCGCCCTGCAGCCCGCGGAGCGGCGTCGGCGGCAGATCCAGATCGTAAGGCACGGGAAGATCGGCCCCGGGCATGTCGCCGAGGAGGAAGCTGTCGCCGCGCGCCAGGGTCCGCAGGGCCACCACGGTCGTGCCCCACACGGCCGCGACCCGTAGCGCGTTCGGAGCGAGCGGCTGCATCTCGGCCATCGTCGCTCGAGTATAGCGGCGAACGTGGCCGCCCGGCCTAACCCGCGGCGCTGCCCTTCTTCTTCTGGAAGTAGGCGACGAGCCCACCCGCGACGAGGCCGAGGATCGCCGCCGCGTACACCCAGCGCGTGCCCCGGTCGGAGTGCGCCGGCGCCGCGGGGGAAGGCGCGGCCTCCGTGTCGGTCGGCCTGCCCGCGTCCGTGCTGCCGACGAGGTCCACCGGCGCTGCCGGGCCGGGCACCGCGGCGCGCGCCGCGGCCGCGGACACGAGGAGAGCGAGGGCGAGAGCCGCTGCCGCGAGCAGCGCCGGAGGACGCATCATCAGAACCCAGGCTCGTTCTTGGTCTCCTCGAGCTCACGGACGAAGCTGCGGTGGCCGAGGTCGCCGGCCGCGAACTCGGCGCGGACGCGCCGGAGGAAGTACACGATCTGCGGGCTCTTGAGGCGTCCCTCGACCTCGACCTCGCCGAACCGGAAGACGCGCGTGCCGCCGTCGAGCGTCTTCGCCTCCACGGCGCCGCCATCTTGCTTGCCGGCCTTGAGGTCGTCGCGCGCGGCGGGCCCGGCGTCCGCTTCGGGTTCCGGGCGCGCCGCCGGCCGCGTCGCGGGCTTCTTCGCCGGAGCAGTCGCGGGCTTCTTCGTCTGCGCGCCGGCGAGGAGCGAGACGCCGGTGAGCACGGTGAGCACGACGAACGCCGCGATGCGCGAGCGCGCGCGTACGGCGGGACGTGAGGGACGTGAGGGTGACGCGTTCATTTCTTGGCCGGTGCGGGCGGTGCGGGCGGTGCGGGTGGTGCGGCCGGCGCGGGCGTGGCTTTCGCGCCGGCGAGCTGGCGTTCGGCCTCGGCGCGCGACGGGTGGTCCTTCGGCGCGTCGTCGAGGAAGCGCTCGAAGAACGGCTTCGCCTCGCCCGACTTCTTGAGCGAGTCGGCGTAGAGGACGCCGAGGTTGAAGTTCGCCGCCACGTTGTGGGAGTCCTTCTCGAGGACCTTCTCGAGGAGGGCCTTCGCCTCGTCGAGCTGCTTCGCATTCTTGCCCTCGGACTCGCCGCGCAGCGCTGCGGCGAGGCCGACCTGCGCGGCGGGCTCGTCGGGCGACGCCGCGAGCGCGCTCTTGTACTGCTCGGCGGCCTTGCCGTAGGCGCCTGCCCTGAGGAGCACCGCGCCCATGTTGAGCCGCGAGGTCGTGTCGCGCGGGTCCTCCTGCGCAGCCTTGGAGAACGCCTGGAACGCGAGCGCGTCGTCACCGCCGCCCAGGTACACGAGGCCCTGCACGCGGTGCGCGATGGCGCTCTTCGGGTTCACGTCGAGCGCCTGCTTCACGAGGAGCGTCGCCGTGTCCTTCTCGCCCTTGCCGAGGTGACAGAGGGCGAGCTCGGCGAGGGCGGTCGCGTCGCCGGGCTTCCGCACGAGCACCTCGCGCGCCTGCGCGATGGCGCGCTCGTGCTGGCCGGAGTCACGCAGCGCCGCGACGAGGAGCGTGCGTGCCTCGAGCGCGCCGGGGTGGTCCTTGACGAAGTCCTCGAGGCTGGAGGCCGCGTCCTTGTTCGACCCGCGGCGGCGGCGCACCTCCCCGAGCGCGACCGCCACCTCCTCGCGCTCGGGCGCGGTCTTCGCCGCCGCGCGCAGCTGCTCCTCGGCGTTGGCGAGATCGCCGGCGTTCGCGAGCACGACGCCGAGATCGAAGCGCGCCTCCCAGAGCCCCGGGTCGATGGTCGTCGCCTCGCGCAGCAGCGCGATGGCCCGGGTCTGCGAGCGCGGGTCCTTCGCGGCCGTCGCGCCTTCGACCATGCGCTGCACCGCGATCGGGTTCGCGGGCGGCAGGCCCTTCTCGGGCGCCTTCGTTGCCACGGCCGGACCCTTGGCCTTGCCACCGCAGGCAGCGAGCACGAGAGCCCCCGCGAGGAAGAGCGGGACGGCGCGGACGGAGAGCGGCTTCATCGCGTGCCCTTCTTCTTCGGCGCCGCGGGCTTCGCGGCGGGCGCGGGCGCGTCGGCGGTCGACTCCGCCGGCTTGACGGGAGCGAGCGTCGCCTTTTCGCCGCCCCGGCGCGGCGCTTCGATGAGCGGCGGCAGCGCGGAAGGTCCCTGCGAGCGGATGTCGAAGCCGGTCTCCTTGAAGGGCGGGTAGAGCTCGGCGTTCAGACGTCCCAGCGACTCGCGCATCTTCGCGGTCCACTGGTTGTAGATGCCGAGCTCGATGGCCTTCTTCCAGCCGTTCTCGTACGCGTCGAGGCTGCGCTCCTCGATGGGCACCGCGAACTCGTCGATCTGCGTCTGGTACTGCTCCTTGTCGGCGTCCGACAATCCGGAGGGCGGCGGCGCCTCCTTGAGGGCCTTGGAGAACGCCTCGTAGGTGCGACCGATCTGGTAGAGCGCCGCGGTCGTCCACTCGGCGACGCCGAGCGACACGACGTCGAGGAACACCGCCGAGGCCTGCTTGAGGAGCTCCGCCTTCTGCTTGAGCCGCGACGAGAGCTGCTTCACGTCGCCGGAGATCTGGATCTTGTCGAAGCGCTCGAGGACGCGCTCGCCCTCCATGTACCGCGCGTGCGCCGCCGCGTACTTGCCGTCCGCGCCGAGCTCGCCCTTGCGGTGCTTGCCGATGTCGACGGCCGCCTTCAGCGCGTCGTCGGCGCCGCGGTCCTCGCCGTTCTTGGCGAGCGCGACGGCGAGCAGCACGAACCCCTGGACGCGGTGGTCCTGGTTCTTGGAGCGCGCGAGATAGCGCCGGTACAGATCGGCGGCCTCCTTGTTGCGGCCGGCGTTCTGGTGCGCCTTGCCCATCTGGAAGACGACCTCGTCGGCGTCGGCGGTCGTGCCGTACGCGGCGAGGTAGCGGTTTCCGTTCGCGATGGCCTTGTCGTGCTCGCCGGTCGCGACGCGGAGGACCACCGCGTTGTAGCCCGCGTCCTTCGCGTGCTCGAACTTCTGGTAGCTGGGGTGCTCGCGGTCGGACAGCCCGGCGATCGCCTCGTGGAAGTCGGCGGACTCCGCGAAGAGCCCCATCGACTGGAACGTGGTCGCGGCGATCCATGCGCCGTTCGGCGACTCGGGGCGCGACGCGTAGGCCTTGCCGGTGACGAGCTTGGCGGCCTCCTTGAGGGTCTCGGTGTCCCCGGCCTTCTGCGCCTCGAGCTCGGCGTTCACGCAGGCCTGGGCCGCGCGCGGGTCGTTCGGGAACTCCTTCGCGGCGCGGAGGTAAGCGCGCGCCGCGTCGAGGTGCTCGCCGGCCTGCGCCTTCTGCTCGCCCTGCTTGAAGACCGCCTGCACGATGAGCGTGTCGAGCTTCTTCTGGTTCGCGTCGCTCGCAAAGGCGGGCGCGCTCTTCAGGCGCCGCGCCCACGTCTCGATGTTCTCGTAGTTCTTGGCGCGATTGAAGGAGTCGAGAATGAGCTCCCCGGCCGCGAGCGCGTACTGGCTGCGCGGGAACTTCTCGAGGAGCGAGCCCCAGATCTTCACCGCGGAGTCGTAGATCCCGTAATCGTAATACTGCCGGCCCTGCCGGAAGAAGAGCTCGGGGAGCGCCGGATCGTTCGGATAGAGCTGCGCGTAGAGGTCGAGCGCCTCGGCGAACTTCTTGTCGGACTCGCTCTCCTGGTAGGCGGCGCCCGCGTCGCCCGGGCGCTGCTTCTTGCGGGCCTCGAGCTCGGCGAAGCGCACGCGCTCGAGCGCGGCGATGGCGTTGTAGATCGCGTCGTGACGCTGGGTCTTCAGCGGCTCGCGCTGCGCCTCGTCGTTCGGTATCGCGCGGGCCGCCGCCATGTAGTGCGTGGCGGCATCGTTCCCGCGGTCCAGGCGGTGGAAGTAGATCTCCGCGAGGTAATAGTGGACCTGGTAGGCGCCCTTCTGGCCCTCGAACTTGGACAGGTAGACGGTGTAGAGCGAGGCGGCGCCCTCGAACTCGGCGCGGCTCGTGCGGTCCTTCTGCGCCTTCGCGTGGAGCTGGAGGGCGTGCTCGTGGAGCTGCTTCTCGACGTCCGCGGTGGTGCGGGCGACGACTGCCGGGTCGCCCTGCGTCTTCGCCCACGGGGAGCCGGTGGTGTAGCCGGTGACGGCGCGCTCGTAGGTCGCGCGGAGGCGCGGATAGTCCTCGACCGCGTTGTAGCCCTGCGCGATCGCGAGCACCCACGTGCCGGCCTCGGGGCTCGCCGGCTCGAGCTTCAGGAGCAGCTCGTAGGCCTCGATCCCGCGATCGTAGTGGGCCTGATCGTAGAACTGCACGGCGAGCGCGCGCACCACCTTGCCGGCGAACCGGTCGCCGCCGATCTTGGTGAGGAAGCCGTAGACGTCCTGCGCGGTGTTCTTCTCGTCCTCGGTGAAGACCTCGACGAGGTACTTCAGGGCCTCCGCCTGGAGCTCGTCGAGCTGCTGGCGCTGCACGGCGTTCGCCTTCGCGCCGCCCGGGCCCGCGCCGTCGGTCACCTCGAAGACGCTGACGAACCGCTTCGCCGCCTCCTCGCTGCGCCCCAGCCGCCACATGCACCAGGCGCTCTTGAAGAGGGCGAGGCCGTAGAGCTCGCTCTGCTTGAAGCGGAGGACCTCCTCGTACTCGACGAGCGCCGCCGCGTAGTCGTACTTGCCGTTGAAGAGGGCCTCGGCCCGCGCCATGTGCGCGTCGGGGACGAAGCGCGAGGTCGGGTGGTCCTTCAGGATCTTGTTGAAGCGCTCGAGCGCCTCGTCCTGCTTGCCCTGCTCGTAGGCGAGGAAGCCGTCGACGTAGAGCGCGAGGTCGTACTGGTCGAACCAGGGGTAGTCCCGGAGCACGCGCGCGAAGAGATCGCGTGAGGGCTGGAAATTGGGGTCGATCGAGGAGCCGCGCTGGTCGACGGGCTTCGCCTCCCACGCCTTGAACCGCTCCACGAATTGCTCGCGTTCGAGCTCCCACTTCAGCTCGCCGAGGCGGAGGAGCGCCTCCGGCATCTCGCGTGCCTCGCGAGGCGTCTCGGCAACGAACGTGGTGAGGAGCCCGATGGCCTCGCCGCGCAGCGCCTTGACCTGCGTGAGATCGCGCTCGACCCGCGCCTCGATGCGTTTCTCGAGCTGCTTCCGGAGCGCCTCCGGGATCTTGGCCCCGTTCTGGAGCGGACGCCCTCCCGCGCCGTTCAGGCCGGACGCGCCGGAGCCGTTCGTCTTCTTCGCGCCGGGCTTCGTGCTGGGGGCGGCGAGCGGCGCGATCGCGGTCTCGGCGGTGGCCTTCACGCTGGAGGCGGGCACCCCTGCCCCGGGCGCGTCGGGTGTGAGCGGAGGGGGCGCGGAGGCGGGCCTCCCGCGATCGTTCGGGGCAGCCGCCGACGATGCCGCCGCGCAGACGAGCGCAGCGGAGAGGGCAGAGACCAGCGCACGGCGACGAACGCGCACGGCCCGATGATACACGGCGGGCCGCGCCGGGGCTGGAACGATCCCGCCCCGCAGTGGGGAGCGGTGGGCCGGTGCGCGAAGGGGTGTGCGCGTCGCCGGGCGCTCCCCGGGGGCACGGACCCGCTCGGGGACCGGGCACCGCGCCCGACTTCCCAATCGGAAGTGGAGCGGTGCATCGGCAGACCACCGCGTCGACTTTCACCGCGGTCGCCGTCTCGTCTCGTCTCGTCTCTCCCGAACCCAACAAAAAATTAGCCGTAGAGCCTGTGGGAAGGGTGGGCAGCGGAAGCAGCGACGGTGGGCAGCGGGGTCAACTGCCCGCGCGAGTCCACCAGTCTCGCCACCCGCCAGCAAGCAGTTGTCCCCGCTGTCCACCGGCGCGCCGCTGTCCACGCTTTCCACAGGCTGCAATGCCTGACGCGTCCGCGCGCCGTGCCGACTTCCGAATCGGAAGTAACGCCGCGCAACGCGCAGACCCCGGCGTTGCGACATGAACCATTGACGACGGGTACATCCAATGACTCGAGCCATTAGGAACTACGCAACCTCACGTATCGATCTTTGGAAATGATGATCTATGGTCGAGGGATGACGAGCACCATCCCTTCCGCGTTCTCGGATGCCGAGCTCCTCGCCGCTCTCCATGGGCTACGCGCCGAGCGTCGGCGCATCGACGCGCGCGAGATCGCGCTGCTCGTCGAGGTGGACGCTCGCCGGCTCGATGCTCGCTCGGCGTGCTCGTCGCTCTACGAGTTCTGTCGGCGGGTGCTCGAGATGAGCACGGCGGGCGCATTCCGGCGCGTGACCGCCGTGAAGCTCGCGCGGCGATTTCCGCGATTGCTCGAGGAGCTATCGGCCCATCGCATCACGCTATCGAGCATGGTGTTGCTCGACGGCCATGTCACGGGTGAGAATCTCGATATCCTGCTCGACGCTGTCGCGGGCAAGACGACTGCAGAAGTGGAGGCGTTGCTGCTGGAGCGACGTCCGAAACCCGATGTGCCGACGGGCCTTGGAAGGGTCGCCGAACAGGCGCCTCTGCTCGTCGGCGCAGGCGCGGCCGCGGGCGATGCTCGGCTACCGCCAAGCGGCACGCTGCAGCCGCTCGGGGAAGAGCGCTATGCCCTGCAGGTGACAATCAGCAAGCGGCTGCACGAGCAGATCGAGCTGGCGCGCGATCTCCTCGGTCATCGTCATCCCGATCGCGACCTCGCCGCTGCGCTCGAGCAGGCGTTCGATCTGCTCGTCGCGAAGCTACGAAAGGAGCGCCTCGGCGAGACGGCGCGCCCGCGCACGACCTCTCGCACGGCGAAGGCATCTGGCGTGTCGCGGGCATCCGTCCGCGAGGTCGTGGCGCGCGACGGCCTCGGCTGCACGTACCGGGACGCCAACGGCAACGTGTGCGGCTCGCGGGTGCGGCTCGAGCTGGATCACGTGAAGGCGAGCGCGCGCGGTGGGCGCGACTCGCCCGATAACCTCCGGATGTACTGCAGGGCTCACAACCAGCTGCACGCGGTCGAGGACTTCGGCGAAGAGCTCGTCGCAAGGCGCATGCGCGAGCAACGGCGCGAGACCGTGAGAAGCGGGCTCGTGAAGATGGGATTCAGCGCGAAGCAGGCCGAAGGAGCGGTGAGCAGGCTCACGTACCAGCAGGGCAATGAGGCGACGCCGCTGCCGACCCTGGTGCGCGACGCGCTGCTCTTGCTCACGGCTGCCTGAGCGCTGGCCTGGGGCGCGTCAGGGGGACGCGTCAGGCATTGCGGCCTGTGGAAAGCGTGGACAGCGGCGCGCCGGTGGACAGCGGGGACAACTGCTTGCTGGCGGGTGGCGAGACTGGTGAAGGGGACGCGGGCAGTTGACCCCGCTGCCCACCGTCGCTGCTTCCGCTGCCCACCCTTCCCACAGGCTCTACGGCTGATTTTTGTTGGTATTGGGAGAGACGAGACGGCGACGAGGGTGGGAGTGACGCGAGGTGATCTGCCGATTGACGGTTTTACTTCCGATTCGGAAGTCGACTGAGACGGGGGCGCTTCCTACCTCGCGGGTCCGGGCTCGGCGATCTTCGGCGACACCAGCAGCATGATCACAGCGAATGCCGCGAAGGAGGCGGTCGAGGCGGCGAGCGAGACGTGGATGCCCAGGGCGCTGCCCGCGAGGCCGACCGTGATCCCGCTGAAGGCACGGAGACCCAGGGCCGACATGTTGTAGAGGCCCAGTACGCGGCCGCGGATGGCGGCGGGGGCATTCATCTGGACGAGGGTCTGCGACATGCTGTTGAACGAGAGCTCGAAGAAGCCCGCCAGGAACAGCAGCACGATGGCAAACGCATACTGCCGCACGCACGCGAAGCCGAAGAGCGACAGCGCCCAGCCGATGGCGAGCTTCATCGCGGAGCCCGGCGCGGTCTTCATGATCCCGGCTCCACGCGCCTCGAGCAGGAAGCCCGCGGTGAGCGCCCCCGCGGCATCGGCGGCGAGCAGCACGCTGTAGGACGTGCCCGCCTGTCCGTGCCCGAGATCCGTGGCGAACCCCGGCATCTGCGCCTGGTAGCTGTTGCCGACGAAGAACGACGAGGCGCCCGCGAGCAGCGTCATGATGCCGAGCACCGGGACGAGCTTCACGTCGCGGATCGTCTGGACGATGTCGGCGAGCCCTCGCACGGCGCGACGTGTCACCGCGGGCTTGTCCTCACGCCGGCCGTAGGGAGCGCGGATCAGCCACAGCACCAGCGGCAGGTAGAAGAGCGCGTCCAGGAAGATGCCGCGCGCCGGGCCGAAGGCGAGCAACATGGCGCCGCCCACCGCAGGCCCGACCAGCACGCCGAGCGACCGCGCGATCGCGTTGAGGCGCACCGCGCTGGGGAGCAGCGAAGGGCCGACGATCTCGTGCAGGATCATCTGGCTGGACGTCTGCCACAGGACGCCGGCGCAGCCGTGGAGCACGAGGAGCACCATGGCGCCCGTCATCGTCAGCGTATCGGTGATGAAGAAGTACCCCCACCCGATGGCGGCGGTCATGAACAGCGCCATGCCGCACTGGATGATCCGGCGCGAGTCGAAGCGGTCGTTCAGCGCGCCCACCGCCACCGAGAAGCCGAGGTACGGCAGCCAGTGCGAGAGCACCGCGAAGCCGCCGAGCGCGGCCGAGTGGAACTTCTGGTACGCGACCCAGTAGCTGATCACGTGCTCGATGTTGTCGGCCATCATGGCCAGCAGGAACGTCCCGAGGAACCAGCGGAACGCCGGGATCGAGAGCGCGGTGGTCTTCGCGGGTGCCGGAGCGGGCTCACTCATGATGACGCCGAGCCGCTACTTCAGGCCTTCGGTGCCCACGAACTCGTCGGGCCAGTCGTCGCCCTCGAACGGCCAGTACTCCTCGCTGTCCTTCAGGTAGCGGGCGGCATCGAGGGAATCGAGGGCGTCGGTCGGGAGGTAGCCGGCGCCGATCGCCTCGACCTCGACCTCGAGCGCGCGCTTCTTCCCGAGCACCGACTCGATGCGCCCGAGCCGGGCGCGCCGGAGCAGGCGGGACAGGCGGAGGTCGAGCCGGTGCAGCGCGTCCTTCGCGAGGGCCGTCTCCGCCGCGGTGAGCTCGCCGCGAACGGCCTCGAGATCGCGCGAGAGCGAAGCGGCGTACGTGCCGTCGGTCCGCAAGAGATCGGGGAGATCCACGCCGGCGCCACCCGGCGCGCCCGCCGCCTCGACGCTCGAGGACGACGCGCTACCGAGGCGCGCCTCGAGCTCGGCGAGGTCCTTGCGAAGCGGCTGGACGCGAGCATCACCGGCGCGCGCCTGCTCGAGGTCGTCGATCTGCCTGCGCACTCCATCGAGGGCGGCGCGTGCGTCCTGCGCCTTCTCGAGCGGGTCGTTGTGCTCCTCGAGGGCGGGCCGCACCCCGCCCGTCGTGGCGAGGCTCCGCTGCATGTCGCCGAGCGTGATCGTGGCGAGACGGAGGCCACTCGACTCGTGCTCGAGCACCGCGCGCCGCTGCGAGATCTCCCCGTAGAGCGGGTCGATCCGCACGAGCGCGGCGACGGCGCGGAGCTGCTCGGGCGTGACCGCGGCGCCCGAGGCGTCGTTGCCGCCGGCATCGGCGCCGGCCCGTGCCGCGGCGAGCAGCGCGCGCGTCCCTCGCTCGCTCTGGCCGAGCCTTCGCGCGGCGTCGCGCACCGGCTCGTACTGACGGAGGAACCCGACGAGCTTCTTGTCGGCCTGCGGGAAGCGGCAGAGCGCGAGGTCGATGTACGCGTCGAGGATGCGCGCCTCGTCCTCGTAGCGATGGTGCGTCTTCAGCGCGACGAGCTCGTCGAGCAGCTCGCGCGCCCCGTCGTAGTCCTTCTTCTCGTAGCGCGTGGTCGCGGCCTCGTAGAGCGCCTCGGCGAGGCGGTTCGAGTCGCGCGGCACGAGGTAGTAGTAGTAACGCGCGTCGTCGAAGCGGAGCTGCTCGTGGGCCACGCGGCCCAGCGCGAGCCGCGCGAGGTCGCGCACCGCGAAGAATCGCTCGTCGGCGAACACGGGCGTCGTCCGATCCTGCCGCTTCGGATCCGCGACCTTGCAGAAGAGGTTCTCGCCCTCGCGCAGGCGGCCCCGCTCGACCTGGACGATGCCGGAGAGGTAGGTCGCCTGCGACCAGAAGCGGGACGTCTGCGGGACCTCCGCGTACGACGCGAGCGCGCCGTCGAGATCGCCGCTCGCCTCCTTGGCCTTGCCCGCGAGGTAGCTCAGCTCGCCGCGGATCTCGGGGGGCGCGCCGGCCGGAACCGCCTCGAGGTCCTTCAGGCCGGCCCCGTAGTCGCGCGTCTCGAGGGCGATCTCGACGAGCCGCCGCACGGCGCGGCGCGCGTACGGACCGTTCTGCTCCCAGGCCCGCTTCTGCGCGAGGGTGCGGCGGAGGTAGGCGCGCGCGGCGACGTGGATGCCCGCCTGGGCGAGGGCATCGCCGAGCAGGACGACCGCGGCGCGCCCCTCCTGCGTGTCGCTCACCTGATCGAAGCCGGGGTGCTCGACGATCTCGGTGAGCTTCGCGATGGCCTCGTCGTGACGGCCGCTCGAGAGGAGCTCCTCGGCCTCGGCGACCCGCGCGGCGACGAGGTCGGTGCGGAGCGACTCGTCCGAGCCGACGCGGCGCTTCGCCATGGCGGCGTGGTAGGCGCGCATGCGATCGCCACGCGTGGCGTCGACCGCCGCGGGGGACGCGGGCGCGGCGGCAGGAGAAGCATTCGCAGCGGGGGCCGCGGGAGGCGACGGCGACGCAGGCCCTGGCGCCGGCGCAGGCTGCGCGAGCGCGCCGGGCGAGAGGAGCCCGACCGCGAGGACGAGCGACGCGGCGCGGGCGCCCCGGAGCTTCATTTCCCCGTCGCGGGCTTCGCGACCGCCTTCACGCGCACGCGAAGATCGTAGGTGCCGCTGCGGTCGCCCGGGAAGTCCTTGCCCATCGACGAGTCGTCGACGATCTTCACGACGACATCGACCTTGTTGTCGCGCGGGACGTCGATGGTGAACCGGTTACGCTGCGAGGTGCGGAACGAGTCGTCGCGGTCGTCGCGGCGATCGATGTCGACCGTCACCGCGTGGCGACCGGGCGCGACGGCGTGGTCGTAGACGATGCGCGCGTCCGAGGCGGCGAACGACTGCGGCGCGGTGTAGACGACGCCGTCGTCGAGGGAGACCGCGAGCCGCGCGATGCGAGCGTGGTCACCATCGACCTGCACCGCGACCGCCACGCGCGACTGATAGAGGTTGTCGCTGACCGCCGACACGCGCGCCCGCAGCGCTGCGACGTCCGCGAGGATCCGGTCGTAGTCGGGCGGGACCCCCGCGTCGGCGCCGCCGGGTGACTCGGCGACCGTCGGGTTCAGCGGCGACGGACGCACGCCGCCGTCGCCGAGATCCTGCGGCGGCGGAGGCGGCACGCTGCTCGCGCTCTCGACCGGCTTCGCGCCTGCTTCGGCGCTCGTCTCGTCGGCCGGAGGCGCCGCGTCGGGGCGGGCGCTCGCCGAGGCGCTCGCCGCGGGACG